>CAZTPT010000152.1:0-1523 GCA_964615705.1 uncultured Methanosarcinales archaeon | reverse complement strand
ATATGTTTTATATCAACAACATATAAATAGCACTGTTGCTTTGTATCCACTCCGAAGTGGAAAACAAACACTTTGGGGTTAAGGACTTGGCAATTCTGTGCAGGCTACGATTAAACGCGAGGGAAAACCTCACCAAGATGAGCAGGAAGACAAGGATACCAGTCAGCACCCTCCACGACAGAATCAAGAAATACCACGGAGACGTCATAACCAAGAGCACAGTCCTTTTAAACTTTCAAAAACTAGGCTACGAGTTCAAGGTTAAGGTGCTGCTGAAAACCAGCGCTGAGAAGAAAGAAGCGCTGGAAAAATTCTTGTTCAGAAGCGAAAACGTGAACAACCTCTACAGGGTTAACAACGGCTACGACTACCTGGCAGAGGCGGTGTTCAAAAACCTTTCAGAGTTCAAAGAATTCACGGAGAAGCTGAAAGAACTAGGGGTTAACTCAGTACAGGAATTCCTAATACTAGAAGACTTGAAAAAAGAAGCGTTCCTAACCCAAGAAGCCCTCTACGCCGCGTGGTGAACAACAAACCATTTAAATGAGAACTCCTAAAAGATGTTCTGCGAAGAACTAAAACCATGAAAAAAGAGGTGCCTCCTTGCCCGTGAAAGAGTTAAAGGTTGACCTGGAACCAGAAAAGCAGAAAGCAGAGATAAGGGCTAAGAGAAGAGTCCTGAACAGGGTGCTCCAAGGAAACTGGAACACCTTCCTGAAAGGGCAAGGAATGGAGTTCGCAGGGTTCAGGCAGTACACCTTTGAAGACGACGCAAGCCTGATAGACTGGAAAGCCACGCTTAGAAGCGACAAGATACTCGTGAGGGAGTTCGAAGAGTACAGAAACATAAACGTGTACTTCCTCCTCGATGTGAGCGACACAATGCTCTTCACCTCCCAGGAAAAACTGAAAGCAGAGTACGGAGCCGAGCTAACCTTCTCACTCGCAGACGCCATCCTCAAAGCAGGGGACGCCGTCGGCTTAGGAATGTTCACTGACACGCTAGTGGTGAACATACCCCCAAACATAGGGATGGGAACTTATCAAAGGATAAAAGCAGTTCTGGAAAACCCTGAGAACTACGGAGGGCCCTCCAACATCAAGAACGTGTTGAAACTAGTGAACGCGGCGCTCTCGGAGAGAGCATTGATAATAATAGTTTCAGACTTCATCGGGTTAGAGCCGGGCTGGGAGAACTACCTAACAATAATAGCCGAGCGAATGGACCTCGTTGGGATAATGCTCAGAGACCCAAGGGACCGGGCGTTCCCCAGGATAGGAGGACAATTCGTGCTTCAACACCCGTCAGGGGGGAGCGCGTTGCTAGTGGACACCTCCATGACCGCTAAGGCGTTCCAAGAAGAAGTTCTGAGAGAAGAGCAAAGAATAGAGAGCTTCTTCTCAAAGACGAACTCTGGATTCGTAAAGGTAACCACTGATAAGAACATCTACGACCCAGTGCTCTCCTACTTCTACAAGAGGAAGAACATAGGTGAAATCTGAAAAATGGTAGTCGTCCCCTT
>CAZTPT010000151.1:0-1565 GCA_964615705.1 uncultured Methanosarcinales archaeon | reverse complement strand
AAATGCGCGGCGTTTTCCTCTTCCCGGTTGATTCAGGATGAGTCTGGCGGAGAAGGTGAAAAAGGCCGGTCCTCGTTACGCTGCTACAGCGTTTTTAGGGTTTCTGACCGTCAACGCTGGGTGCGGTGGGGACAAGTCAGAAGTGGAGCACCCCTCTCAACTAGTTCAGCCTTACTACGTGACCGCGTTTGATAACTCCACGTTGTTAGTCGTGCCTGATTCTTCTCAAGAAAACGTTTTCACGTTTTACAGGGATAAGGACAACGACGGGTACGCGGACACTTACGGGGAAGGGTTCTACATGCTAGGACTCAGCGAAACTATCCGCGAGGAAGCACTCCCTTCCAGGAAGTACTTGTTAGAGGATTTGAAGAGGAATCATTCTGCAAAAGGCAGGGCAAGGTTCTGAGGGTTAAATAATTACTGAGCAAGAAGTGTTTTTCTCCGAGGACTCCCTCTTTCACTCAACCATTCGCCCTCACCCACCCTCTCTCCTCCGGAATACTTCCGGGAAACCCTTGGAAAGCCATTTAAAAAATGGTTGCCACGCTTCAACACTATGGGGTCGGAGTTAGGTGTTGAAACACGAGGTGATGCTTGCTTGGAGAAGCGTTTCAGGAAGAGTTGGAAGACCGCGTTGTACGCCGCCTTGCTCACAGGCTACACCGCTTCCAGCATGTACTTAGGAGACGCTTTGAACCTTCAGAAAAAGCTGTCGGTGTTGAAGGACGAAGTGGCGGGGGTGAGGATTGCGAAAGGGTTTGCCAACTACTACGACTTGGACATAGTCACCAAGGTTGAAGCTGGTGCGAGGAAGACCTACCTCTACTACCACCCCCCTGGCTTGGAGAGGATTACCAGGATTAACGAGAAGGGCTACGCCTACCCGCCCACCCCGCTGGAAAGGTTCAAAGAATTCCTCAAGGAGAAAGAAGACTGGTTAAGGAAGGAGAAACACTACGACTCCTGGCAGCGCTTCAAAGACAAGGTGGAACTCGCGGTTAAGTATTACAAGCTCAAGCTGAAAGAGTTCGTAGATAAGCACTTTTGAGGTGTGCCAATGTACAGGAACGGGTTTTGGAGCTTCGCGAAGAGGCTGCTCTGGATACCGATAGCTTACTACGCTGCTAAGGGTTGCGCGGACTCGTTCCAGGAAAGGGTGAGGGCTGCTGTTCATCCAAGGCAAGGAGTGGTGCAGAGTGAATTATTCAGACTTCGAAGCCAGGGTTGCCCGCTTGATAAAGGACCTTGGCTACAGAGGGGTGAAGAGGAACGTTACCTACAAGGCCCGATTCAAAGGAGTTACTACGAGGTCCGAGATAGACATAGTTTACGGCTTGCTGAGGAAGAGGTACGTGGAGTGCAAGTACAGAGAGTCGGGAAAGGTGAAGCTTGTAGAAGTGGCGAAGTTTAAAGGAGTGCTGGACTTGCTAGGCATTCCTAACAAGAGGGGAGTGGTGGTGACTAACCAGGACTTCACCGAGCGGGCGAAGGCGTACGCAGCGATGAACAAGATACAACTCATCAACAAGGAAGACCTTGAAAGGTTAGACCCTAATTTTTTC
>CAZTPT010000150.1:0-1579 GCA_964615705.1 uncultured Methanosarcinales archaeon | reverse complement strand
CTCTACCAGCCTCTCCTTCACCACCATGTACGCTTCCAAGTCGCTAATGGTTTTCAACTCGTAGTTGTCCACCTCGTTGTCAAGCCTGGTTATCCTCTTTATGAGTTCTCACAACTCCCATAACAAGTCCGCCTTCTTCTCCCCCTCCAGCATCCTCTTCTTCAACTCAACGTTCTTGGTGAAGCAGTAACTAGCAACGGTGTAATACCTGGACTGGTTGTACGCTTTACTCTTCTTCAAAGTGAAGTTACGCATCTCTGACTCGTTAACCCCTGCTTCCTCCGCCAAGGCAGCGGTCCTGTCGCAGATGATGTCAGACACCGCTCTCATCCTGTCAAGGTACTTCTCGGACACGTTTAAAGGCGCCTCGCCTGTTTCAATCCTCGCTCCAGTGAATTCCTCTAACGCCTCTTCCAAGTTCCCCACCTTCACCACTTCCACCTTTAACTCCTCCCCTGTCTCCTCCTTGAACCGCGACTCGTTAAACGACACCCACTTGGGTATTAACACCTTCTTCAACCCTCTCCGCTGCGCTGCCAGCACTTTCTGGTAAACCCCTGCCACTGGTCCTATGATGCCTCCGGAGTTGATGGTGCCTGTCATGGCAACGCTTTGGTTTAAACTCAGCCCTGATATCAACGCGGCTGTTATCACGGCTGCTGAGGAGCTGGCGCTTGGACCCCCTACTATGCTGGAGTCAGCTTTTATGGTGTAGAAGAAGTCCCACTTGGAGCAGTCCTTCCCAACTGTTTGGCACGCTATCTGGTTGGCGAAGCGAGTGCTTATCTGGGTGTCCAGCTTTGTCAACGGGAAGGAGTCTAGGAATATCCTGCCTTGGCCTGGCTTCAACTCTAAGTAGAGGTCAGCGGTGCCCCCTACCTTCTCCTCTCCCAAGCTGCTAACAGTTAAGAGGACCATGTGCCCTTGATTGTAGGAATCCGTTAACAAGTTCAGGCTTAACAGCAAGGCGGAGAACCCTGCTACTAGGAGGAGGGCGTGCTTCCAAGCCTTCAAGGAGCACCTCCTTTCTTCTTGTAACGCCCTCTCATCTCCACCGCTTTCAACCTCTCCGCTACTTGTTTGAAACACTCGCTTTTAGAGTATCCTTTTAGGAATGCTTGCACCGCTTCTTCAAAGACTTGGTAGTGCTTCGCCTCTAAAGCCTCTTTCAACAAGTGGATGTCCACTGCTTTGTCCTCTGCTTTCTCTGAGAACTGGCTTAACCCGAAGTCTATGAAGTAAACCTCGCCTCCCCTGAGTATCATGTTGCTCGTTGTTAGGTCTCCGTGTACGATGCCTGCGTCGTGCATCTCGGCCACTAACTCGCCGACGCGCCTCATCAGAGCTTCCGCGTTTTCCTTGGAGAGGACGTCTGCCAGCCTTTGCCCCGGCACGTGCTCCATCGTTAAGGAGTATTCTGACACGTCCAGCAGCTTAGGAACAGGAACGCCTTTTCCGCGAAGGGTTCTTAACACCTTCGCCTCCCTCTTAGTTCTCTGCTTTCTCAACTCCGAGTCCAGTTCTCGCAACCGGTAACTCTTCCTCACCCTCTCCTTAACCACTACTCTTCCTTTCAGGT
>CAZTPT010000149.1:0-1660 GCA_964615705.1 uncultured Methanosarcinales archaeon | reverse complement strand
CTTGAAGAAAGGTTTCTCTGAGGATCAAGTTTTGGCTGCTTTGAAGCAGAAAGGATGGGGCGAGAAGGACTTGGCTAAGGCGTTGAAGCGCATAAAGGGGCGTCACAAGACACACTAGACAAGCCTACACAAGATTTTTAAAAAACAAGTTCTTTCGTTGAGGTGATGAGCGGGGAATTGTCCAGGGGGCATTCCAACCTCCCCGAGAAGAAGTTCAAAGCAGGCCAGTTAGTAGCGACTGTTTGGAGGAATGAGGCGAGGGACGCGGAGGGTAACTTGGTGACTTACAGGACAGTAACCTTTGAGAAGCGCTACATGGACAAGGATAATCACTGGCGCACCACAAACGCTTTAAAAGTGACCGACCTGCCCAAAGCGGTGCTGGTGTTGAGCAAGGCTTACGAGTACTTAGCACTCTCCGAGTCAGAGGAGGACTCGGAGAAAACACGGTTTGACAACTGAAAAATATAAAAAATTGATTTTGTAAAAGGTGGGTTTCATGGCAAAGGAAGAAGTAGTTGTTAGCGAGGCGAGAGCAGAGGAGCCCTCATTGGAGTCACTGCCAGGCGTCGGAGCAGCCACCGCTGAGAAGCTGTTAATAGCAGGCTTTGACTCAGTAGTTGCTGTAGCAGTAGCCACTCCCGGAGAACTGGTGGAGGCGTCAGGGGTCACCGAGGCGACTGCTAGGAAGATAATCCACGCCGCGAGGGAGTCCTTGAACATGGGGTTCCAGTCAGGGTTGGACTACTTGACTAAGAGGAAGAACGTTGAGAGGATTCAAACTGGGAGCTCGAACCTTGACAAGATACTCGGAGGCGGCTTTGAGACAGGGGCTATAATTGAGTGCTTCGGTCCTTACGGTTCTTCCAAGACGCAGATAGGCCATGTTTTAAGCGTTACTTGCCAGGCAGGGGACGCAGAAGCAGTCGCCGTATACATAGACACTGAAAACACCTTCAGGCCTGAGAGGATTATCCAGATAGCTAAGGCCAAGGGGATGGATCCTGAAAAGGTGTTGAGCAACATAAAAGTGGCGAGGGCGTTCAACTCTGACCACCAGATGCTGCTAGCAGAGAAGGTTGAGGAGTTGTTAAAGCAAGGCTTGAAGGTGAAGCTGGTAGTGGTGGATTCTCTTACAGCGCATTTCAGGGCTGAATTCGTTGGCAGGGGAACCCTTGCGGAGAGGCAGCAAAAGTTGAACAAGCACATGCACACCTTGGCGAAGCTAGCGGACAGGTACAACTTGTGCGTGTACGTAACTAACCAAGTCATGGCTAAGCCTGACGTGTTCTTCGGAGACCCCACCGAAGCCATAGGGGGGAACATAGTCGCGCATAACAGCACCTTCCGGATTTACCTCCGGAAGGGGAAAAAGGGCACGAGGGTGGCGAAGCTGGTTGACAGCCCTAACTTGCCGGACGCGGAAGCTATATTCAAGATTACAGAGGCAGGGATTGAGGATGCTTAAAAGCATTAAATTTATAAAGGAGAACCTCTTTGGGAGTGTGAGAAAGCCTTTGTTTTGGATTGGTGGATTGATTTGATGCAAGACTCGGTTCCTGTAAGAGAAGGGGACGAAATCGACGTAACTATTGAAGGGGTAGGAGGTAAAGGGGACGGCATAGCACGCGTTAAGGGGTTCGTCATCTTCGTTCCCCGC
>CAZTPT010000148.1:0-1680 GCA_964615705.1 uncultured Methanosarcinales archaeon | reverse complement strand
ATCTCGTCCGCTAGCAAGGCGAGGTTCTCTATGGTTCTCCCTATCAAGTCTAGTCTTTCCTTAACGTCCCTGTTCTTTGAAAGGTCTTCTCCTATGCGGCTGCTGAGAAGTGGTATCTGCTTGCTCAGCATTATCACCTTGTGCAGTATGTTGTCCAGCTTCGCCTCGTCTTCTTCCAACCGTCTCTCCAGCGCTTTCACCAACTCCTTCTTCTGCAACGAGGTATTTATTTTTTTTGGTTGAAACCCTCCCAAACGTATTAAAAGAAGAAGTGATTCTCTGCTTTGAGCTGTGAGGACGGTTGCTGTGAGAAGCGAAAATTATTTAAAGAGGTTGAGATTTTTATCTACTGCGCAGTTAATAACTTTGCTGAACGTTGATTGAAAGGAAAAGGATAGAGGGGTGCTAACATGAAAAGGAGTGTTGGTTACGGTTTGGTTTTGGCAATGATGGTGTCTCTCGTGGGGTACCTAGGGATAGCTCAGGTTTACAGCGTGTACAACCCTGTCGCTAACAAGAACGTTCCCATAGACAAGGTTTCCATTGAGGAAATAACTGCCTGGCTCTCCAGCCCTGAGTTCCAGAGGTGGACTAACATTGAGGGGTTGAGGCAGTACTTAGCCAAGAAGGGGATAAGCCTTGACTCGTTGATGGAGAAGAGCAGGTCAATGGGGAAGAGGGAATTACTCGCGATAACTGGTAGGTCTGTGTCTTACAAGTCTTTCCAACCCTTGTCCTTGAAAGAGGATGAAAGGGTGGTGAGCGATGTCAGGTGCGACTTGGACAGTAAGAAGTTGAGGTTTACCCTCACTAACAAGGGGGAGTACCCCTGGTTCTTGGTAAGCCAGGGGCTCACCGAGGACGGCTCCGGCTCTGTTGAGAAGTACTTGTCAGAGGCGTTGATAGAGGCGAAGCCTATAAAGATATTCATAAACCAGTTCCTCGCTAACAAGGACTCGCCTACTTACTGGATGGGTGAGAAGCTCTTCTACCCTGAGGGGGAGAGTTTTGCCGACGCGTGCCACGCAGACTTCCTCAGGCAGGGTAAGAGCGTGAAGTGCAAGCTGCAACCCATACCTGTGAGGAGCGGGTTTGTCCCTAACACGTACTTGGTGATAACCCCTACGATTAGGGAGCGGGGGACGTTTACCTGCGAGTAAACATTTTTAAATTATTTCATTCTTCCTTTTTATTCATGGTTAAGGCGTTATACCTTGACGATTCCTACCTTAAAGAGTTTCAAGGCGTAGTAGAGTCTGTTAAGGACGGCAAGTACGTCGTTCTGAACCAAACAGCGTTCTACCCTAACTCTGGTGGGCAGCCGCACGACACGGGCAGGCTTGTTAGGAGGAGCGACGGCAAAGTCTTCAACGTTGTGTACGTGGCGAAGTTCGGAGACGTGATAAGCCACGAAGTTACGCCGGAGGGGTTGCGGCCAGGAGACGAGGTTCAAGGATTCGTTGATTGGGATAGGCGTTACAAGCTTATGAGGATGCACACCGCTGCCCACGTGTTGAGCGCTGTCTTCCACGACGAGTTAGGAGCGTTAATCACTGGTAACCAGAAAGGAGTTGAGAAGTCCAGGATTGACTTCAACTTGGAAGGGTTTGACAGGGAAGTAATTGAGAAGCTCTGCGAGAAGGCGTCTGAGTTGATGGCTGAGGGGCTCCCTGTTACCAC
>CAZTPT010000147.1:0-1724 GCA_964615705.1 uncultured Methanosarcinales archaeon | reverse complement strand
CCCTGCGAGTTGTCTAACAGTGACTGTGTTAACGCGGAGTATTTTTTGCTCTGGCTTTTTATCAGCGAAGCTCTGGTCCAAGTTATCTCTGGCGTTCTTCAAGATGTCCTTGGCGAAGAACAATATGCTCATCCCAACCGTGACTGCTACTAAGAGCACGACCACCACTCTTATGGCTATCTCCATTCTTAAACCTTTAACTTCTTCTCTAAGTACTCGTTATACCTGGGAAGCGTGAGGAACAACGCGGTTAACACTAGCAAGGAGAATATTAACAGCAAAGTTTCCAAGGATAGATTTGTGAGCCAGTGAAGCACTATTATCGCGACAGAACAAGCCACTACTAGCACTCCCGCGTATATCTGAGTTAGCTGATTCACCTTGCTCGCGGGGTCTAATCGTTTCTCATACTCTTTATAGGAAGACACCAAGTACAGAGTCATTATGAAGACGCCGAAGGCGAAGCTGGCTATTAAGGAAACACCTAAAGAAGAGGTGTCCATTAATTCCAGGTATGCGAAGTTGTTCTTTGAGAGGTATGCGAAGAGCAAGGCGGAAGCCAGGAATGAAGCTATAAGCGCTATTAAAGCCTTGACGCGTTTCTCCCTCTTAACACGTTTAAGCATTTCCTTATTCATAAGCAACACCTCTTTTTCACCCACACAGATTCCTTGATTTAAAAATCTTTTCTTAAGATATGATTAGCTTGGGGGGTTCGGAGTTGTTGCAAGTTATGGTCACTATGCTAGGCAAGGTTACAGGGCGTTGGAACTCGACGTCTTCCCTAGAACCACAGTTAAATCTGGCCGACTGGACAGTGTCGCACAGGTTTATCTTCTTGTAAAGAGTGAAGAGGTATTGCTTAGTAAGGTTTCCCCTCCCTTTCACGAACAAGGTGAGCGAGGACTTCACCTCTCCAAAACCGCAGTCCTCCCAAACAGCGTAAGCCCTCCTCGCAAAGCCTTCACTGTCCACTTCTTCAAAGCGCAACTCCCTCTCCCCCGTAACTGTTTTCTTCAAGAAATCCAAGGTTTTAGACACGTCCCAATTCGTTAAGAAGAAGAATATTGCAACCCCCACCATCAAGGCAACTGCTAAGTAAACAACGAGTTCTACAGCTTCCATTTTTCAAAACAAGCGCGTCAAAAGGTAGTTGAGTATAAGAGCGACTGCTAGCAACGCTATTATTACTCCCACCAGCATAGTCAGGGTTTTTTCCAAGGCTCACCCACCCCTCCTGTAGAAGTCCTGCCTCCAATTCCTCACAGGCCTGGCATCGGTGTTTATAGCTTGAGCCATGTGCGCTATCAAGCGGTTATGCCTGATACGCCTCTGGACCGGGTTGAAGCGTTGAGTGACTTCAACCCTGGAGCCGCTGATGGCCCAGGCTGACGGTTTTGCCCTCTGCGATAAACTGCTCAAGGCCGGCCTGCCCGCCGGCCCGGTACGCAATACCAGGGAAGTCATGGAACACCCTCACACTCGGCACCGGGATATGGTCTGGTCCGAGGACTGGTACAGCAGCCCCGGCACCCCGATTAAGTTCTCCCGTACCCCGGGTCAACTGCACAAAAAACCGCCGGCCTACGCCCAGGACACCCATGAACTTCTCAGCCGCCATGGCTTCAGCGACGAGGAGATTACCAAGCTGGTATCGCTTGGCGTGCTGCCACTGACCCAGAAACGGCAAAGCTGATGCCGATTGCGATATTCCGTGCCGGATC
>CAZTPT010000146.1:0-1739 GCA_964615705.1 uncultured Methanosarcinales archaeon | reverse complement strand
AATAATGAAGAGATTACTTAGCCGTATGGAAGAGAAGTACGAGTCCTTGCTGTCCTTGCTGAGAGACCCTGTGGCTTTCAACCTGAAGCTCTACTTCTCCAGGCCTCTCAGGGAGGAATACTTCACCTCTGAGAACGTGGAGAAGAAGCGTTTCAAGAACGCTTTGGTGAGCAAGCTCTCCTCCCTTGAAGAACTGGCATTGGAATTGGAAGAATACCCTTCTTGGAAAAAAGCGGTTGATGAGTGGGGAGGGTTGCAAGGCTTCCAAGCAGACCCGTCAGTGCTTCCCCAACAACTCTACAAAACGCTTACCGAGTTGAAGGAAGTTGTGGAGAAGACTCAGCCCTCCCAACCCGCTTCCACGGAGGAGAGAGAGTTGTGGAACAGGCTCGTCTACAACTTAGCAGTGCTGGACGCTGTCCTGAACCACAAGGACGAGTTCAACGACTACGTTCAAGGATTAATGGACAAGTACAAGGTATCCACGGGGCTCGCTCACTCTTAAGCAGTTATCTGAGGTGGATTTCTAACAAGTCCAAGTCTTGCAAGGAATGACTCAGCCCTGCCTTCTGACCGTCAAACTTAACGCTCCGCCCCCAAACCCTTGCGTACCTGAACCTCTCCAAGAAGCCCTTGTGCAGCTTCAAGCAAGCATCCCTCACAGTTGCTCCTTCCTTCAATATCAACGGCTCGTCCATGTCCGCTTCTCCACCCACCTCCTTAGTATAAACCCTTATCAAGCAGAGCCTCTCCCAGACTAGCTCCTTCAACGCTTCCAGGTTTTCACCGTTCTTAGCCGACACAACTACGTCCACTCCTTCAGGCAGTTCTCCTCTCCACAAGTCCGCCTTGTTGAGAACGGTCACGCAGGGCATGTACTTCTTGTTACCCTCCAAGAAGTCTATCAAGTCGTCCAGGGATGCTTTGCTCCTGATAACTATGTCCGCGTTGAAGTACCCAAACTCTTTGAGAACAGCTTTCACTGTTTCCGGCTGCAACTCGCAAGGAACGGTGAATCCAACGCTCACACCCCCTCTCTCCTTCTTCCTCAACTTGATGTTAGGCGCTTCCTTGTTAATACGTATACCCGCCCCCCACAACTCCTTCCTCAACACCTCTAGCCTCGGGTTTAACGCGTCCACTACTAACAAGCACAAATCCGCGCTCCTCAGCACAGAGAACACTTCCCTGCCCCGCCCCCTCCCCTTGCTAGCCCCCTCAATCACGCCTGGCAAGTCTAACAATTGAATCCTCGCACCGTTCAACAGCAAAGTTCCAGGAACCACTCTCAGCGTGGTGAACTCGTAATCAGCGACTCGCGACTCCGCGTTCGTCAACGCGTTTAGCAGGGTTGACTTCCCAACAGAGGGGAATCCTATCATCGCCACCGTCGCGTCCCCCTCCTTCCTCACAGCGTAGCCCTTCCCAAAAGAGCCGCCCCTCTTAGACTCCGCCTTCTCTCTAAGCTTTGCTATCCTTGCCTTCAACAATCCTATGTGGTGCTGGGTTGCCTTGTTGTACTGAGTCCTCCTAATCTCCTCTTCCAACTCCTTTATCCTGGCTTCGTAATCCATGCCCTCAGCGTAGGAAACCTTTTTTTAAATAAGTTTAGAACCAGTCCTTCCTCTTAAAGTAGTATACTAGCGAGACCACTGACGCAACCATCAACCCTAAGGCGAAGGCGTAGCCGTACCTCCAGTAAAGCTCGGGCATGTGCCTGAAGTTCATCCCGTAAATAC
>CAZTPT010000145.1:0-1750 GCA_964615705.1 uncultured Methanosarcinales archaeon | reverse complement strand
CACTAGGAGAGTAAGGGAGCTGCTACTTAATAAATATTTTCTCTGAAAGCTCGCACGAACACTTTTAAATCCTGCCTCTTCCCTTTGAAAAATGATGGGGGAAGAGTCGGATAGTTTAGAGTCAAGAACGGTAACAATGCTCGACGTCCTTGAATGGGCGTATCACGTGATGAATCCCTGCGAGGACGGGGAGGGGAACAACGTGAGGGGGGTTTACTTGCGGAGCGTGGAGTACTTGTTGCTGAACTGCGAGTTTGAGAGCGAGAACGCTAAGAGAACGCTTCAAAAAGTCTACGACGCTTACAAGGACTAGCGAGAATTCTTGGAGACGTGGTTGTACATCTCCACAGCTATTAATGGCAATACAAGAGTTGCCTCCGCGTGCACCTCTACATAGTTTTCACGGTCTGATTTCACTTTGTTCCACGACACCGCTTCGGAGGGCTTAGCCCCTGACAAGCTCCCGTCAAATTCTTCAGCAGTGGTCACGTAAACAGCATACTCTATCCCTTCCCTTATCTGAGAAGCGCCTATCAAGTGGTGCTTGGCAATGCCTCCCCCTATTATCAACCCTCCAACCTTCTCCGCCCAGGCCAAGCGGTCGTAAAAGGTTTCTATGTCTGGAGCGATGTTTATCCGTAACTCTTCCAAGCCCTTCCTCTTCTTAGCCTTGTTGAAGTAGTACAAGTGGTCGCCTATGGCTCCGTCCAAGAATCCTGGGCAATACACAGGAATGTTGTTCCTGCTAGCCCAGTAAAGGAAGGAGTGTTCGTCCTTGACCGCTTCCCCTAAGCGTTTAATGTAATCTGAAGGGCTCCACTCCTTCTCCTCCTCCCACAACTTCTCCATGAACGAGTTGTGCCACTCCTCGAAGGCGACGTAGTGCTCGTCAGGGACTAACAAGTTTCCCAAGCGGTTCATCCCGTTAGCCTTAACTTCTTCGTCGTCCAAGTCAAAGCGTCCTATCAAGAACTGATTAAGTGTTTTCATAACGTCTTCCTCAACGCTCCCCGTGGTCGTTACTATCACTTTAACCAATTTGTGCCTACACATCTCAGCAACCACTTCTCTCAAGCCAGAGGACACTATGTTAGAGGTGAAGGTGAAGAACAACTCAACGTCCTCGTCCAGCATCTTCTTAGCTATGTCGCAAGCCCTGCCTAGGTGCGTTGCTTGAAACCCTAAGTGCTTGTAATCACTCACTAATTCGCTAACCTTCAAGTCTCGCAGCTTGAAGCCGTGAACTCTAGGAAGGTTCAGCCTTCGCAAGCTGTCAGAACTCACCTTCCTCCTGAAGAAAGGGTTCTCCATGAAGGCTGTGGGTGTGAGAGGTCTTTTTAAAGCTTCCGCGTCACTTTCCGCTGAGGTAGGCGTGGTCTATCCACAAGTACTGCGTTTCAGGGACAGAGCCGCCCACCCCTCCGTATATGGGCCTCAGAGAGAACGCGTGGAAAGTCTTGCCTTGGCTAGAAGAGGAGAATGCAACGTTTTTGTACTCACCCACTTTCTCCCCGTCTATCCACCAATGAACTTCACCGTCGTTGTTGTTTCCGGTGTTCATCTTCAGCAGCAAATCCCACTTGTGCCACGCGCCTCTCGTTAATGACTTCTGTTTGAGGTTGGGAGTGAGCTTCCTCCCAGTGTCACCGTTGTTCAGCTGGGATGGCAGGTTTTGAAGCTGTATCCTCGGCTCCAAGTCTCCTGAGCCGTAGCCGTGAGCGTCTATAATCACAACTGGCTTGCCGTGGGT
>CAZTPT010000144.1:0-1751 GCA_964615705.1 uncultured Methanosarcinales archaeon | reverse complement strand
GGTTGAAGACGCGGAGCGCTTCAAGCAGTTAGCGGAGCCAGAGGTCCAAGTGGTGCTGCTTTAAAGCAAAGTTCAGTTACTTCTTCAACCACTCGCTCTCTGCCTGGTCCAATTCCAGGTATTCTTCCAACCCTTTCAAGAATTCCTCGCTCCGAGCGGCCACTCTTAGCAAAGGCACTGCTTGAACCGCTGTTCGGAGAGAGGAGTGTGTCTTCTCAGCCAGCTTGGAGGCGATGCTCTTCTTCAATGCGAACCGGTTGTTAGCAATCCACGCCTTTAAAGGCCTCGTGTTCCTCTCCAGCTTTAAGAACCCTTCCGGCCTGGACTTCTTAGCTAAGGCGATTCCTGCTGAGAGCAAGTCGTAGCAGTAAACGTAGAAGCGGTAGTGCTGCCACTTGTTAATCCTCCCGTGGTAAACGTCCGCGAGGGCTAACTCCTCGTACGCCTTGCTTAACGCTTCCGCCTCCTTGTAAGCAACTGGTATGTTCTGCTCCGCCCAGAGGAATAATTCTCCCAAGTCAACCTCTAAGTCTTGGTAAGCTTTCCTGGCAATGGCCGCGTCCCTGGTCTTGAATACCATGTTCAACGCTTGGAGGATGCCCGTCTTTCGCTCGCGCTCTCCCAAGCCCTCAACGTCCTTGGCAGAGACCTTGCCAGAACCGCTCAACACTTGCAAGTCGTTGATAGCCGCTCTGAGGTCTCCCTTGGAATTAGCAGCAATTGCGCGCAGAGCGGCTTCCTCAAACTCAACCCCTTCCCTCAACGCTATCAGCCTTAGCCGTTGATAAACGTCCTTGGAGCTGAGAGCTTTGAACTCTATGAGGACGGCTTTTTTCCTCAATGTTTTCAACTTGTCAATGAAAGGGTCATTAGCAGTCATCACCACAGGGTACCTTGACTTCTCAATCACTCTTAGCAACGCTTGAACACCGCCCCTGTCCTGGCTCCCTGAGAATCCGTCCACGTCTTCAACTAATAGTATCTTGTTCTTGAAGAACAAGGATTGCTGCTTGGAGGCAACGCCTAAAGCATTCTCAACGCCTTCCTTGTTTCGCTGGTCAGAAGCGTTTATCTCAACCACTTCGAAGCCGAGCTCTGCTGCCAACGCGTAGGCAGAGCAGGTCTTCCCTGTGCCTGGAGGTCCGTACAGCAGCGCCGCCTTTCTCCTTCCCCCCTTCTCGTAAGTGGTGACGAAGCGTTTCAACTCTTTCAACGCTTCTTCCTGGTTCGCGAATTCCCCCAAGGATTTAGGGGAGTGCTTAACTGTCCATTGCTCAGCCACGCGGCTTGATACTGCAAACGGGTTTTTAACTCTTTCCCCCTCTTTTGGAAACACTTTTAAACAAGCCTTCACACCTTTAATCCTTGGCTGCGGGCGTGCCGGAGCGGTCAAACGGGCACGGTTCAGGGCCGTGTGGCTCAGTGCCTACCCAGGTTCGAATCCTGGCGCCCGCATTAACTTGCATAGCAACTCCTGAGCGTTCTCCTATGATGAATTAAATGATATTTGAGTTTTTTCCTCGCAGAGGTTCCTTCTTTATTGGCTGATAAAGGGTTTTTCACCGATTTTCCTAACCAAAATTTTCTAAAATTTTTTGTCAAAGTTTAAATCAAAAGCGTTTTGTTAATAATTTTGTCGTGAAAAAACGGGTTTTTCCGCTTTTTAAATAAACTCCTAACTCATCAAAATCAAGGGTTTCACGCCTTTAAAACACGGATATTATCAAATAATACCTTGGCGCAACGAAAAC
>CAZTPT010000143.1:0-1766 GCA_964615705.1 uncultured Methanosarcinales archaeon | reverse complement strand
AACATAGTCGCTTACCTTCCCGTTCCCGTCGCAGGAAACCTTTATCAAGTCTTTAACGTAGAGCAACCCTGTCACGTTGTCCTTGTCACCGCTGTAAACAGGTATCCTTGAATGCCCGCTCTCATAAATGGTTTCTATCAACTGCTTGGTTAAAGGCGCGTCTTCTTCTAAGAAGAACGTTTTAGTTCTCGGAGTCATCACCTCCCTCACTGTTTTGCCTGAGAAGGATAATCCGCTCTTCACTATCCTGAACTCTTCAGGGTGCAGGTCTGAAACCTTTCGTTCCTCTTGGTCTTCAAGTATCAGCTTAAACTCTTCCTTGGAGAAGTTTGAGGGGTTCTCAACGCCTATGGTTTTGTCAAGAATCATGGATAAAGGCTTGGTGACCGGGTAGAGTGCGTATATGAACAAGTAGACAAGCCAGGAAAGCCTCGCCCCCAGCTTTAAAGCGAACTTGTTAAAGACTGCTTGAGGAACTATCTCGCCGAACACCACTATAAGCGCTGTTGAAGCCACTCCCGCTATCACCCCTGTTGTGAGGGATGTGAGGAAGACTGCTAGCGCGGAGTTAACCGCAACGTTTCCTAGGAGGATGGTGCATAGCAACAGGTTGCCCTTCTTCCGCAAAGGGTAGAGTCGATTAGCGTTCTCGTCGCCCATCCGCGCCTTGCGTTCCAGCTCGAAAGGGTCCAACCCCATCAAGCCAAGGTTTAACCCTGAGAATATCCCTGACAAAGTCAGCAAGAAGGCGATGACGAGGTAATTCCAGACCATGCCTTTCCCAATCCCCCAGTAAAAACAAGTTCTTTGAGGGAGGATATAAATATTTTTCGCTTCAAAACAAGCAAAGCCCTGGGAGGGATTCGAACCCTCGACCTGCTGCTCCCCCGAAAGCTTTACGAGGCAGCTGCTCTGGCCTCTGAGCTACCAGGGCTTAAGACTTGAACGCCGCGGTTAAAGAGGGGTGTTTCCTCTGGCAATCCGAGCACACCACTTTCTTCTTGCCGTCAACCTTGACGTACGTCCCTTTAATCTTGGAGAGGAATGTTTGCTCCACTGTTTTCTTGCAGAGGTCGCACTTCATAAACGGCTAGGTTTGAACAAGTGTTTTTTAAGGTTTCCCCTTTATGCAAGGGTGTAGGTTAAGAAGCTGGCCGTTATTAGCAGTGCGAAAGAGGTCTTGCTCCACGCAAGCACCTTCGCCCCGTCCAAGTTCCAGAGGGGGATGCTGTTGAAGAGTGCCAGCCAAGCGTTTATCAAAGCGCCGTACCTCGACACGCTTCCAAGGCTGACGGCTTTGAAAAGCAGTGCGAGAAGGAGGTTGGTTAAAGGCCCTGCCAAGGCTATTAATCCGTGGTCCTTCTTAGAAGGAATACCTTTTATAAGGACTCCTCCCGGAGCGGCGAACACGAAGCCGAGGAAGGCGCTGAGCACCGCGAAAACTAACATGTTGTTGTCCGCTTTGAACTCTGAGTCGTAGCCTTTCGCTTTGGCAACTGCTTTGTGAGCTAGCTCGTGAAAGGCGAAGCCTGAACCAACAGTTAGCAACGCTGTTAGGAAGGCGTTTAGGAGGCCCGCTCCTCGGAGCAGGATTGCGAAGGCGGCGCTCACAGCTAGCCACGCTTTTAATAGTTCTTTCGCTTCACTCATACTCCCCCAGCCGTTTCTGATTCTTGTTGTACGACTCCAACCTCTTAGGAGGATTGACTGCCACCCAGTTGAATCCGAAGCGTTTAAGCATGTGCTCTGCGTTGCTGGTTATTGAC
>CAZTPT010000142.1:0-1768 GCA_964615705.1 uncultured Methanosarcinales archaeon | reverse complement strand
ACGCACTCCGCTGAGAACGAGGAACTGGTGAGGAGGATTTACTCAGAACTCGTGAGTAAAGGAATGATTTACGAGAAGGGAGTGGAGCAGTTCTACTGCGAGAAGTGCGAGAGGTTCCTACCCGACAGGTACGTGCAGGGGGAGTGCCCGAAGTGCCACGCTGAGGACCAGTACGGGGACCAGTGCGAGAGCTGCGGGGCTAGTTACAACGCGAGGGAGGTGTTGAACCCGAAGTGCACCATCTGCGGAGCCAAGCCTCTTATTAAAAAGTCAAAGCACTACTTCTTCAAGTTGAGCAAGTGCGGAAAGTTCTTGAAGGAGTGGTTGGAGGGGAACGACGAGTTGCAACCAGAGGTGAAGAACCAAGCGTTGTCTTGGATAGAGCAAGGGTTGAAGGATTGGTGCGTATCCAGGGACGCTCCTTACTTCGGCTTCAAAATACCTGGAAGTGACAAGTACTTCTACGTGTGGATGGACGCCCCCGTGGGTTACATAGCCACCCTTGCTAACCAGTTGGGAAGCGTGGAGAAAGCGTTGGAGGAGTGGAACAAGTCCAGAATAACGCACTTCATAGGGAAGGACATAGTGTACTTCCACGTGTTGTACTGGCCCGCAGTGTTGAGAACAGCGGGGTTAAGAGTTCCTGACAAGGTCTTCGTGCACGGCTACTTAACAGTTAAGAATAAGAAGATGTCCAAGTCCAAAGGCACGCTTTTAAGAGCTGAGGAGTGGGCTTCTAAGAGCAACCCGGAATTCTTGAGGTTTTACTACGCCTACAGCCTCAACGACAAGGTTGAAGACGTGAACCTCGACATTGACGACTTCAACGACAAGGTGAACAACGAGTTAGTCAGCAACGTGGCGAACTTCGTTTACAGGACGTTGAAATTCTTGAACAACTACTTCAACTCTAAGACAGGGGGCGAGGTGGACGAGGACTTGTTATCCATGGTTGAGAGGAGGAAGGAGGAAGCAGTGCGAGCCTATCAAAGCTTCAACCTGAGAAAAGCTGTTCAGAAAGCGTTAGAGATAAGCAGTATGGGAAACAAGTACTTCCAAGAGAGAAAGCCATGGGTGATAGTGAACACGAACAAGGCTGAGTGCTTGAAAGTTTTAACCACCTGCGTCCACGTGGTAGGAGTGGTGGGGGCGTTGCTGAAACCAGTGCTTCCTGTCTACGCTGAGAAGTTAGAGGAACAGTTAAGGGCGGAGCTAACCCTTGAAGGAACTGCTTTGAAGAACCACTTCCTCGGAGAAGCAGAGAAGGTTTATGAGAAGACAGTGCTGAAAATAGAAGAGCCGAGGAAAGGGTTTGAAAACATGGACTTAAGAGTGGGGTTGATAGAGGAGGTGAAGGACCACCCCAGAGCTGACAAGTTGTACTTGTTAAGGGTGAACTTGGGAGGAGAGCGCAGGCAGCTCGTGGCTGGGTTGAAGAAGCATTACTCAAAGGAGGAATTAAAGGGGAAGAAAGTGGTCGTGGTTGCCAACCTTGAACCAGCAATCATTAGGGGTGAAGAGTCTGAAGGAATGCTCCTAGCAGCAGAGAACCCTGACTCAGGGGAGGTCGGCTTGCTCTACGTGGACTTGGCAGAGCCAGGCGCAAAGGTTTACGCCAAGCAAGAATCCACTCCTCACGGGATAATAACCCTTGACGAGTTCTCCAAAGCATGCTTGGAAGCTCGGAACGGGAACGCCTACTTAGAAGGGGAGAAGTTGAGGACGAGTAACGAGTTCGTGAAAGTGGAAAAGGTTAGCAATGGAAAGG
>CAZTPT010000141.1:0-1833 GCA_964615705.1 uncultured Methanosarcinales archaeon | reverse complement strand
CCTGCCAATAACTCGGTTGAGAAAACTAGCAACAACGTGACTTTCAAATACAACGCTTCAGACCCGTCCCTCCAGACATGCTCCTTGATAATCAACGGCTCCGTAAACCAGACGGATAACTCTCCCAGCAACGGGGTGAACTCCTTCAACGCCTTTCTCTCCAACGGGGATTATTCTTGGAGAGTGAACTGCACAGACTCCTACGGCAACGAGGGGGCGAGTCAAGCATTTCAACTCTCTGTCAAGGTTTACGCGCCAAGCGTGACCGTGGCTGTCCAGCCAAGCATAACCCTGAACGCTGGCTCCACCAAGATGGTGGAGTGCAACGTCACCGTGCAGGACTTGAACGGCGCCTCGGACATCGCAGGCGTTAACGCCACCTTTTACTACCACCTCAACCAATCCTCAGACCCCGACGACGCAGACGTCCACTACTCAACAGCTTGCTCCGAGTCCGGCGCAGGGTCTTACTCCAAAAACTACACTTGCAGCTTCAACGTTTACTACCACGCCTTGAACGGGACCTGGAATTGCAACGCCACAGCCCTTGACAACCAAAGCCTCACAGGATCAGCCGTTAACAGCACGACCATTCAACCCTTATACGCCATCAACACCAGCACGGACTTCATAGACTACGGCTCGGCAGCGGTGAACGAGGAATCCTTGGAGGTAGAGGTGAACATAAGCAATATTGGCAACATGCCCGTTAAGGTGAGCGTGTGGGGCTTCGGGGGTTCAAGCCCCGCCACTGGTTCAGGCCTGGCAATGATTTGCCAAGGCAACAACATAAGCGTTTCAAACGAGAAGTACTCCGAGACGAGCACCCCCTACCAGTCCAAGAACGCTTTGAGCTCCACTCCCCAACTCTTAACCCAGCTCATCCCCAAGAAGGAGTCATCCTCCAACACCCCCCTCATTCCGAGTTACTGGCAGGTCAAGGTGCCAGTCCTAGACCCTCCTGTCAGCGGAGTTTGCAACGGCTCAGTGGTTTTCCAAGCGGAACAGCCATAACTATTTAACTGCTGAGCAAACCCTTCAAGCCATGAACTTGGAAGAATTCCTGGAAGGAGAGGGTTTGAAAAAGGTGTCCTCTCTAGCAGAGGTGTTAGAAGCGAGGAACTTCTTGATAGACAGCAACGCTAAAACCCTTGAAGCGTTCCCTGCCTACCCCGTCCTTAGGAAAGCCCACCTCGCCCACGACTTGCTCAACCTGTACGGCACTCACTGGCACTACGTTTTAAACTCTAACTGGGAAGTGGTTGAGAGGGTTGACAAGGACTTGGGAGAAACCCTTGCCCGCGTAGCGAGAGGCGTCAAGGAGCACCGGCATTCAAGTTACGCCTTCACCCAGAAATACCTCGACAAGCACCGAAGCTTGTGGGTCTTCACCCCTGAAGGAAACGCGTGGAACGCGTACTTGGAAGTGTTGAAGCCGCTCTTATAGAAAGACTTGCGAGAATACGAGGCGTTGAAGAAGAGGGTGAAAAACTCTTAATAACTGGAATTTGCCTCTTCAGTTAATAATCCCTGCTTACGATTCAAACTTTGACTCAACTTTTTGATATTAAAACGGTGTTAGTTATGATAGCCCCGCGCGGATTCGAACCGCGGTCGACAGGTCCAGAGCCTGTCATGCTTGGCCACTACACCACGGGGCTGCCCCCTCCTCGGTTGGGTTTGCCGCGCAACTGTTTTCGGCGCTGCCTTTGAGGTTTTCACAACTCCTTTAAAAGGCTTACTCTTTAAACCGTTAAAGGAAACCTTTATAAGCGCGGCTGCTTCTCCTTCTTGATGAGCGTTCTTAACGAGTTATACCGGTCGCTGAGGTCT
>CAZTPT010000140.1:0-1844 GCA_964615705.1 uncultured Methanosarcinales archaeon | reverse complement strand
GGTTGCTGGAACCATTCACGGAGACTCTCCTTACGGAGTTTTTGATCGAGTGGTTAACGACTTGGGGGTTCCTCGCACAAGTTTTAAAGCAACCGACATCATAGTGGTTGCCAACCCTATAAGGAGCGCTGACGGGCTTCACAAGTGGAGGAGGGTTACTCAGATAACCGAGGTTCGCAAGGAGTGGGAGGAAGACCCAGTGGCTGAGGGGGGCTTCGTGGACTTGATGAAGTACAACGCCTCTTTGGACCGCTTGGAGCCAACAGACGCATTGGTGAACGGCGAGTCAGAAGTGCTTAAAGCGATTGCTGGCAACGTCCGGGAGTGGGCGGGCAACTGGGACGCGGTGTGGGAGAACATATTGTTAAGGGCTAAGATTAAGGAGAGGTTGGTGAGCGCTGCTGAAGAAGAGGGTAACCCTGACTTGTTAGAAGCGGAGTTCGTGGTCAAGGCTAACGACCAGTTCCACAAGATTAGCGACAAGGTGAAGGAGAGGAAAGGAATGATAGACCCTGACGACGTCTTCTTTGAGTGGGAGGAGTGGTTGAAGCAGGAGTTGAGGAAGCAAAGGATTGGATGAGGTGGAGAGTTGGACAAGGAGATAGAGGAGTTCAAGGAGAGATACTTGAACAAGTTGAAGGGCGAGCTCCGCCAAGCCAGGAACTTGGAGGTCTCCACCAGAGATTACAAGGACTTCAAAGCGGAGTACTTGCCCAAGCACTTAAGCATTTACGAGAGGTACGCCTCACTGGCTGGGAGGCTTTTAAGGATAAGCCCTGGGGGGAAGGAGTACAAGAACCTTGAGAAAGCGTTAAGGCTCACACACCTAGACCTCTCGCCAACCGATGTGATGAGCTTCTCCATACTCACCCCTTTGATATTCGCCTTGATAGCCGCTTTTCTCGGCTACACTGCTCCTTTCTTCCTCTCAGCCAACCCTACCGGTGGCAGCTCTTTCCTCTTGTTCCTAGGAGTCACGGTTGGATTAGCAATAATTTACCCGTTGCAAAAACTGCCCTACTTCTTCGCTAATAGTTGGAGGATGAAGGCGAGCAACCAGATGGTTCTGTGCGTGTTCTACATGGTGACTTATATGAGGCACACTTCTAACTTGGAACTCGCGTTGAAGTTCGCAGCTGACCACTTGTCGCCTCCGTTAGCCCTTGACTTGAAAAAAGTGTTGTGGGACATAGAGACTGGCACTTACGACTCTTTAAAGGAGTCCCTTGACAACTACTTGGCCCAGTGGGCGGATTGGAACAAGGAATTCATAGAGAGCATTCACCTCATAGAGTCATCCCTTTACGAGCGTTCTGAGTCCCGAAGGCTGGACGCGTTGGACAAGGCTTTAAGCGTGATGCTGAACGAGACTTACGAGAGGATGCTTCACTACGCTCACAACTTGAAAAGTCCTTTGCAAGCGTTGCACATGCTTGGAATAGTGCTGCCAATCCTCGGAATGGTAATCCTCCCTTTGATGGTGAGCTTCATGTCAGACGTGGACTGGTACCACGTCATGGTCGTGTACAACTTGCTCATACCCGGCACTGTTTACTACTTGAGTAGGAACATACTCAGCAAGAGGCCTACTGGTTACGGGAACTCGGTGATATCCAAGGAGGAGCCTCCTTCAGGCCTAAGCCTGAGCCCGGCACTCGTGGCAGGGACAGTGTTTGCAGGGTTCTTCGCGATAGGCGCGGCTCCCTTAATAATCCACGCGTTGAACCCTAACTTTGACGTGGTATTAACCAAGGACTTCGCGGTGAAAGTCATTGAGTCGCTTAGCTACGAGAAGGCTTTGTTCTACTTCCTCGGCTACAGGCAGCTAGTGGTGCAGGGAAAAC
>CAZTPT010000139.1:0-1856 GCA_964615705.1 uncultured Methanosarcinales archaeon | reverse complement strand
AAAGAGTTGCCTTGCTCAAATACAAGGGGAGGCACTTGGAAAGGGACGAGCACTTGGAGATGCTGACTTTGTACGAGTGGAAGCTCTTAGAACTTTCCAACAGGGAGAAAAAGAAAGGGTTCAACACTCCTAAGCCGTACCTTTACGGGAACGAGTACATCGTAATAGAGTACGTTCTTGGGAGGAGCGCGCGCGAACACCTCAAGTCAGAAGAGGAGCGAGCTTTGGAGAAGTACTTGAAGCGAGCGTTAAAGCTGAGCACTCGCTTTGAAAGGTTCATGAGCGTTCACCAGTCAAACCTTGAACTCATAGACTCTTCCAAGGTGTACAACCCTTTCATCAAGGATAAGGGTTACTACCAGGACAAGTTAGAAGAGTACCTTAAATCCTTCTTCAAAACGGTGGGGAGCCCGAGCCTTGCTGGGAAGGCGAAGGATTACTTGTTCAAGAAGAGCGACTTCTCCAACGCGTTGCAGAAAGCGTTGATGCCCAAAAAGTTTAAGACGAGGGAAGGAGTGTTTGAAACCGTTATTCATGGGGATTTCAGAACGGAGAACCTCGTTGAGGAAGCAGGGCTTAGCGTTGAGGAGAGAGAAACCTTCTTGAAAGGATTGTTCTCGAAGAGCGATGAGGAAGTGCTGCGAAGCATTACAGGGTTAAAGCAAGCAGGGAGTTCGAGAAATCCTTACGTCATAGACCTAGAACACGTCCGGATTGGGAGCAACGCGTCGGACCTCGCGGACATCGTGTGGGACCCTTCTTTTTCAAGGGTTACCAAGGAAAACCCTGGAAAGGTGTGGGAACTCATTAAAACGTATAACTCCTTGATAGAAAGGCAGGGCTACCATTCATTGCTGAGAAAAACCTCTGTGGAGGACTTCGCCAGGGTTAGTGTTTTGAGAACGCTCAGAGGGTTCTCCAAGGCTGTGAAGGCGGAGGAGAAGAGGCACTACGCTGACTGCTTGGAGGAATCCTTAAAACTCTTGCCTAGGAGGGAGAGAACTCTTTTGAGAGAAGTGTTCAGCGCTGAGTTGTTTGAAAGCGCCAGGGCAGAGCTTGAAGCTTAAAAACACAACTATATTCAGAGAACTCCGAAGTTTATTGAACGGCGTCCTTTATAACGCCCTTGTCCAACACCTTCAACTTCTCAAAGACCACGTGCCCTACGCAGTCGGACTCCATCTCCTTCTTCAAAGACTCAACCATTACTTTCTTCTTAAACACCGGCGCTTCTAACACGAAGGTGTCATAGTATCCTCCTTCACCGCCGACGTGGAACCCGTGGTTCATAGAAAGCCTCTTCAACTCTTCAAAGGAGGAATTGTCCAAAACCTTGCCGAGCCAGCCCTCTCCCAACCCTTCAGACGCAATCTGCGTAATCATGAACTTGTAACCCTTTCTTATCATCTCCTCCACTAACAAGTCGTGGTCCATACCTGCGTGGGAGGCGAAGGCTTCAACCCTTAAAGGGAGCAAGGCTTCCTGAATAGACCGTATCTGGGTTTCTTGCAATCCAGTCCCTCCGAGCACGACCGCGTCCACGCGGTGTTCCTCCACGAACCTCCTTACAATAGCTGCTTCTTCAGAAGGGTTTGCCACGTCGCAGCTCAGCAAGTAATGCTTCAACCCTAACAACTCCGCGAGGAGGGGTGTGTGCTCCACGGTGGCGTAGTGGAACAAGTAGCAATCATTCCTTGTAGGCTTGACTGATAACAAGTACTTAACGCGCCAACCCTTTTCAAGCGCCCAAGCCACTGCGTACGTTGAATCCTTCCCTCCAGAGTAAAGCACTGCCACGTCCATTGTGAGTTGGAAGATTAAAGGGTTTTTTATAAATCTTACTGTTCAAGATAGGT
>CAZTPT010000138.1:0-1875 GCA_964615705.1 uncultured Methanosarcinales archaeon | reverse complement strand
CGACGGCACGGTAGAGCCGGTACCGACAGAAAACTGACCGGCAGGAACGGCCTGGGTCTCCATACGGAGATGTTCTCCGACGGCGTGCTGCGCCTGGCCCAGCAGGGGATCATCACCGGAGCCCGCAAGGAGCTCCACCAGGGGAAGATCGTGGGCAGCTTTGCCGCCGGTTCGCAGGAGATGTTCGACTTTCTGAACAACAACAAGGGGAAGTGGTTCACCTCCAGGGAGATATCCAAGGAGTTGAACATCTCCATAGGCTCTGTTACCATGTCTTTGAAGAAGCTGAGGAAGACCAACCTGATAAAGTATAAGAACACTGGGAAGAGGAACAGCTACGTTTACAGCGTTGAGTGAACCACAACTTTTTTATAATCAAATCCTTTTTTCTCCAGCGCATGAGGATACTATGCTTGCACTCAGACAAGATAAGCTTTAAAGCAACGAGGAAAGCTGTAAAGGGCGCTGAGGAGCCTGAGCAAAAGGAGGGCAGTGTCAAGGAATGCCTCGTCGTCTT
Organism: uncultured Methanosarcinales archaeon; assembly: GCA_964615705.1. Classification (GTDB taxonomy): domain Archaea; phylum Nanobdellota; class Nanobdellia; order Woesearchaeales; family CAYNLP01; genus CAZTPT01. The sequence goes on along the minus strand of CAZTPT010000138.1, from coordinate 1,358 downwards.
CTTATCAGTGGAGAAGAGGGATGAGAAGAACCCAGAAGCCTCTGCGAAGAAGCTAGTCAGAGAGGTGGAAGGGGTTGCTTCGCAGTTAAAGGTTGACACCTTGGTGTTGTACCCCTACGTTCATCTAACAAGCTCTCCCAGCAAGCCTGAAACAGCTCTGGAAGTGTTGAGGATTGCTGAAGAAAAACTTTCAAAGAGGTTCAAGGTTCACAAGAGCCCCTTCGGGTGGTACAAGGCGTTCGAGATAAAGGTGAAGGGCCACCCGTTGTCAGAGCTTAGCAGAGAGTTCGGACCAGAAGAGGAGGAACAACGGAAGGAAGGAAAGGTGTTAAAGCAAGGAGAAACCTTCAAACCCAAAGGGGTTGAGCTTGGCAAGGAGGAAAAACTCTTGCTCACAGGCGCCGCCTTGCTGGGAAGCGTTTTAAAGGAGAATCACCCCGAGGCGAGGATAGGGCTGCTGGACATTCAGCAAGGAGAAGCGTTCATAGAAGTTGAAGGGGTTAACCTGAAGTTCAAAGAAGTTGAAGCGTTGGAGCGAGAAGTCCTTTCAAAAGCGGCGGAGAAGCCAACAATAACGCAATTGAAAGGGGTGTGCGGGGACGAGTTACAGAGAGAGATAGCTGAAGAGTCAGGGATGCCTAGCTACGAGGTTGGCGGAGCAGTGGTGACCCCTCTCTACAAAAAACCGTTTGCAGATCCCGAACTGGTTAAGGCTTTCAAGATTACTAGGCTGGGAAGCTCTTATTGGAGGGGGAGTTCTAAGAACGAGCAGTTAACCAGGATTCACTGCGTTGCTTTCAAGGATGAGGAAGAACTTGAACGGTACTTGAAAGTTAAAGAGGAAGCTGAGAGGAACTCCCATGTCCACTTGGGGAAACAGTTAGGGTTGTTCTTCAACCACGACGTCTCCCCGGGTTGCCCCTTCATCCTCCCAAAGGGAACCGTTGTGCTGAATGAGTTGGAGAACTACTTCAGAGAACTCTACTTCAAGGAGGGGTACTTAGAGGTGAGGACTCCTAACATCTTCCACAACGACCTCTGGAAGACTTCGGGGCACTGGGACCACTTCAAGGAGAACATGTTCTTCATAGAAGGGGAGGACATGGCGTTGAAGCCCATGAATTGCCCCTCTCATTGCATAATTTACAAGCAGGAAACCAGGTCTTACAAGGAGCTCCCTTTGAGGATTGCTGACTTCGGAGTGCTTCACAGGAACGAGTTGTCCGGCACCCTGCACGGCTTGACAAGAGTGAGGAAGCTCCAGCAAGACGACGCTCACATTTATTGCTCGGAGGACCAGGTTGAGCAGGAGATATTCAAGTTGTTAAACCTTATAAGAGAGGTTTACGAGTTGTTAG
>CAZTPT010000137.1:0-1887 GCA_964615705.1 uncultured Methanosarcinales archaeon | reverse complement strand
AGTTTTAAAAGCAGGAACTCCACTCCACGAGGAGATGAACCGGTTAAAACCTGAGAGGAATGCGTTAGCGTCAGCCTTCATAGTGGTGTTGGTGGCTCTCCTAACGGCTTGCTCTCAAACAACTAGGAAAGACTCTTCATCCCAACCATTGACATCCATAAGCGACGTTTCAGAATTGTTCTCTAACAATTTGAGCTCCACTCAAGTGGTTTTCAACAAGGTATTCCTAGGTCAGTCCAAGAAGGAACTTGTTGCGAGCATAGGGGTGCCTGACAACTTCACAAGCTTTAACGAGCAAGGAGTCCTGGTTGAGAACTACGAGTACGGCCCAAGTCTGGGCTTTAAAGGCACAGGGCTCGTCGTTCACCTGGAAGGCGGAATGGTGAAGCGTATAATAGTGACTGACCGCTACGCCCCAAAGCAAAGCATTATAGGGATGAGTAAGGAGGACTTGTTCCTAAACGTTGGGTTGCCTGACAAGAGCTTCCCTGTCTACCGGTTCATACTGTACAAGTACCCAGAGCGAGGATTAGGCGTGGTCGCGTTCAGAGGCAAGGTAGTAGAACTAGTTCTGTCCAGGCCGGAAGAGCTGGACGACTTGAAGCAAAGCGTTTCCTTCAAGGTACCTCTGAAGAGAGAGGTCCTCGTTGGGTAAGCTTTAAAGCTACTTTAAAGGTTGAAAGTTTAATGAAGCCTTAACTCTGCCACCACCTCTTCTGCCTTTCCAGCCAACAACTCCGCCACAGTCTTCAACCCGAGCTTCTCAGCTAAAGGGGCGTAGAACTCTAAAACCTCCCTCGCAAACCTTAACGCCTTACCCCTCCCGAGAGCGGTTATTGTTTCCAAGTTGTGCATCAAGTCTGCGAATTTTATCACGAACACCCTCTCGTCCTTCAAGCCGTGCCTCACAAGGCTCTCCCTGTACCTCATCTTCCTCTCAGCGTAGCTCTCCACGGACTTGTCCTCGGTTAAGCCCTCAACTATGAAAGCTATTCTCGGACCGAACAACTCCTCCACGTCTTCAACGCTAGCATTCGTGTCTTCCACCACGTCGTGCAGCAAGGCAGCGCTTATCGCCTCAGCTTCTGGGTAGAAGTCAGCCGTTGCCCAAGCCACTGCGTAGCAGTGCTCGTGGTAAGGGCCTCCCGCAACCCTTCGCTGGCCCTCGTGCATCCTCTTAGAGTAGTCGTAAGCCTTCCTCACCAACTCCTCGTTCAATGAAGGGTTCTTCTTCTTAACCTTTCTCAGCAAGGATTCAACCATCACCTCCGATAATCTTTTAATATATTTTAATATTTCCCCAAGTCCATGTTGTGCTTAGGCATTGAGAGCACCGCGCACACCTTTGGGGCTAGCGTTTTGAAAGGGAAAAAAGTTTTGAGTAACGAGAAAGCGGTTTACAAGACCGAGTCAGGCGGCATGATTCCCAGGTACGTGGCAGAGCACCACTTAAAGCACGCCAAGCAAGTAGTGGAGGGAGCGTTGCTCAAGGCAGGGGTTTCGATTAAGGAAATAGACATTCTTGCTTACTCTAACAGCCCCGGGATAGGCCACGCGTTGAGGATAGGGGCAGCGGTTGCTAAATCCCTCTCCTTGATACACGGAAAGCCCTTGGTGCCGGTGAACCACGCGGTTGCTCACTTAGAAATAGGAAGGATGACTTCCGGAGCTGAAGACCCTGTGCTGTTATACGCTAGCGGGGCGAACACGCAAGTCATCGCGTACGAGTCGGGGAGGTACAGGGTTTTCGGGGAAACCCTGGACACTGGGGTGGGAAACTTCTTAGACTCTTTCGGAAGAGACCTGGGGTTAGGGTTTCCCGCAGGTCCTCGGATTGAAGAGTTAGCGTTAAAGGGTAATGCTTTTTTAAAACTCCCATACGTGGTG
>CAZTPT010000136.1:0-1917 GCA_964615705.1 uncultured Methanosarcinales archaeon | reverse complement strand
TGTAGCTCCGCCTCACCAACGCGTATAATTCCTCCACGCTTATAGGTCCCTCCAGCGCCACGCCGAAGACTTGCTGGGCTAACACGTCCAGGCAATTCCTCGGGATGTCCACCCTGTCAATCTTCTTCTCCAACGCCGACTTTAAAAGGACTGAGCACTCCACCAAGTCATCCCTGTCAAGCACTATAATCCTACCCTTCGCCGTCTCGTGCAACTTGTGGCCACTCCTCCCTATGCGTTGCAAAGCCCTAGCCACCGACTTCGGGCTTCCTAGGAGTATGACTAGGTCTATGTAGCCGATGTCGATCCCGAGTTCTAGAGAAGTGGAGGAAACCACTGCTTTCAGCTTTCCCTCCTTCAACTTTTCCTCTATGCTCACCCTTAACTCCTTGCTCAAGCTGCCGTGGTGAGCCCCTATATAGCTGCCTCCTCCTTCTTCCCCTAACTCTGCGTAGTGCTTGGGGAAGCGCTCCTTCAAGTGGTGCACCACTCTCTCAGTCGCGGACCTCGTGTTGGTGAAGATGAGCGTTGTCTTGTGACTCTGCACGAGGTCGTCTATCAACTTGTAAGTCGCGCCGTGGACTTCTTCGAAGGGCGAAGCTATCAAGTTCTTCACAGGGCTCAGCACTTTTAAGTCCAGCTTCTTCAAGTATTGAACGTCTACTATCTTGCAAGGCCTAGGGATTTGTTTGTCCGGGTCTTCGAAGCCTACTAGGAACTTAGCTACTTCCTCCAACGGCGAGATCGTGGCTGACAATCCGATGCGGGCGAAGGAGGCGTGCCTCTCCAGCCTTTCAAGGGATAAGCTTAAATGGACCCCTCTCTTGTTACCCGCTATGGAGTGCACCTCGTCCACCACTACCCACTCCACTTTTTTCAAGTACTCAACGAATTTCTTAGTGGTGAGCATTATCGCTAAGGACTCCGGCGTCGTTATCAATATGTGTGGCGGCTTCTTAAGCATGGCTGCTCTTTGAGAAGGAGAGGTGTCCCCCGTGCGCACCCCTATCCTTATCCCGAGCTTCCTCCCCGCCAAGGCTTCCATACCCTTCAACGGTTCTAAGAGGTTCCGCTCAATATCCCTGGACAACGCTTTTAAAGGGCTGACGTAGACAGCGTAAACCCTTTCCTCTAGCAATCCCTTCTCGCTGAGCCCTATGAGTTCGTTCAGCACGGCTCCGAAAGCCGCCAAGGTCTTGCCGGAACCGGTAGGGCTGGATATCAAGGTGTTCTCCCTTTGGTGAATGTTCACCAAGGCAAACCTTTGAGGGGGCGAGAATTCTTTGAACTCTTTGAAGAACCACTCCTTGAACAATGGGTGGAGCATCTCCTTTATCCTTTCATCCGAGTAAGGCTTTTCCTGAAAGGTTATCCTTTCCATCTCTTTCAAGGCTTCTTCAAAAAGTAGTAGGATTTCTCCTTCAACGCTTCAAGCCGTTCCTCCACTTCTAGCAACCGGTGGTAGAGGAGTTCCAACTCGTTAGGCGTGTAGAAAACTTTCTTGAACCCTTTCTCGTTGAACAAGTGCTTGCTTAACTCGTCTAAACGATATGGTTTGAAATATTCCTCCATGCAGACTGGTTTTCAAGACAGCTTTAAAAGGTTGATGGTTTAAAGCTTCACCTTCAAGGACTCGGCGTAGAGAGAGTTAGCGGCGCTGAGCCACGCCTGCTCCGCGTAAGCTATGAGGAACTCCTCAGCCCTTTTAATCCTGGGCAAAGCACTCCTCATCCAGAACACGCTCCTGGAACCGAGCAATCCCTTCCTGGAACCGATAACCCTCCCTGTCCTCTTCTTATTCCTCACCAAGTACTCCTCGTCAAACCTCCCCTTGGGCAACGCTTTCTTAAGCCTCAGCAAAGACTTCGCCAGCGACTCTGCCTCCTCAGAGTAGGAAGGCGAGAAGCCGCGCTTGCT
>CAZTPT010000135.1:0-1922 GCA_964615705.1 uncultured Methanosarcinales archaeon | reverse complement strand
AACCAAGCGAAAATATTATAAGAAGGTTCTTAACAACTTTTCCGCGTGAAGGAAGCACTCATAGTGAGGGGGGAGAAAGCCGCCAAGGCGTTGCTCTTGGACGAAGCAGCCCTTCAAGTCCTCGCCAGCCCTGAAACGCTGAAGGTGTTGAAAGCCTTCGCAAAGGAGGACTACCCGTTAAGGGTTGCGAAGAAGCTAGGGTGGAACGAGCAAAAGGTTTACTACCACGTACAGAAACTAGTGAAGGCAGGGTTGCTGGAAGAAACAAGGAAGCAACCAGTTAGGGGGACTTATGCTCGCTTCTACAAGGTGAAGACCCAAGCGTACGCCTACCTCTCCAAGCCGGAGTGGGAGGAGTTCAAGCACTTCCAACAAAGCCCGCTCAGAGAGTTCTTCAAGGAATTCATAAGCGAAGAGTTCAACGCTTACATAGTGGTTGGCAGCCCTGAACCGCACGGGCCTTACAAGGCGCACGCCAGAGACGGACACTACGCCACCGACCTGGCATTCTTCCTCGGAGGAGCTGCCAAGCCGCCCAAGCACTTCTCCGTCAAGCTGGACGTAGACGTAAAGGCTGAACGATTAGAAGGGGAAAACCTGGTAGTCATAGGAGGACCAGGAACGAACACGTTGACTCAGGAGTTCAACGAGCACCTCCCTGTATTCTTTGACATAAAGAGGGGGGGCCAAGGCTTCCTCTGCTCAGGACTAAAATCCGCGAGAACCGGGCGCCACTTCTCAGACGAGTCAGCAGGCTTGATAGCTAAGATAAGGAACCCTTACAACCCTGAGAAGAGAGTGATGGTCCTTGCTGGTTACCGATGCATAGGTTCAAAGACCGCCGTCCTGGGGCTCACAAGGTTTCCGCGCCTCGCGTTGAAGAAGTACTCCTCCGAGCCCTTCGCGGCAGTGCTTAAAGGGTTCGACTTGGACGGGGACGGCAAGGTGGACTCAGTTGAACTCTTGGAATGACTTACTTGTAGAAGTCCATCCTAACGTTGCAGTTAGGGTCGCAGTGGCAGACGAATTCCCCGTACTCGTTCTTAAACCCTTGCGCGTTGCACCTGTAAGTGTACCCCTTCTTGAAGGAGTAACACCCGTTGTTCTTCCAGCAAACATTCCTCGCCTGGGAGTAGTCCGGCTTGAAAGCGACTGGCTTAGCGCTTGCAGGCGGCTCCGCAGCCATCCCTGAAGGCTCTGCTTGTATCAAGGAGTAGAAAGCAATGGCTCCGAGCAAGCAAGCAGTCATGAGCAACGCGTCGTGCTTGTGCCTCCCCATGGAGTGGTTAACAGAGGGCTTCCTATTTATATTTTTCTGTTTCAAACATGCCAGGGACTCTCTTCAACCCCTCAAACCCTTCCAAGCTTTTGGTAGTTCAAAACCTCAACGCGTTTCAACCCTTCCTAACAACCCGCCCCGCCTTCTTGAACAATTTCTTGAAAACCCTGAGCGCTGGGGCGGAGTACAAGATACTGAGGAGTATGGAGCAAGCGGCTATGAAGACGTAAATGCTCGGCTTAGCCCAGTAATTGCAAGGCATGTCAAATGTGCCGCAGGTTAAAAGGATGCCCACCTCGTCAGTTATCAAGCCCGCGCCGGTCCCGAACAACGCCGCTGCCAACTTGTTAAGGCTCTTCCTCCCAACCAGGGCTATCCAGTTTGACAGGATTAGCAACAACAACCCCCAGAAGAAGTGGTGGACGTGGTAGTTACCTATGAAGACGCTCCTCCCCGGGAAGTAAGTGTTCAGCGTCCTGAAAAGGGTAAATGACAAGAAGTAAGAAGTGAATATTATGAAAGGAGCTTCTTTCTTCCTCCTCATGATGTCCTTGTACATCAAACTCTTCAAATCCTTCCAGAACATTAAAGAGCAAACAGTGAAAAACTTTTTAAAAAGGTTTTGAAAGAAGAGATTAATTTT
>CAZTPT010000134.1:0-1953 GCA_964615705.1 uncultured Methanosarcinales archaeon | reverse complement strand
ATCAAGTAAACCCCCATAACACAAAACGACATCCCAAGTGATACCGATCGTTAGAAATCGGCACGGCTATTGTTACCTGCACAAACACTACAAAGCGGACTTCGTTAGGCAGCTCGCTCCTCTGCTGAAGCAGGTTTACTAAAATATTTTTTTCTTAAAAGGCTTGTTTTCGGTCAGTTGTTCTCTGTTTGTTCTTTTTTTCAGCTCTCCTTGACGCGAAGCTTTCACACTTCCAACTCCTTTATTGTTACATTATAAGTAATTTCTTCTATTTTTTGCTTTTTTTATGTTACATAATAAGTTTTAATTGTTACATTGTACGAAACTTTTATATATGAGTTGTTTCAAGGTTTCTTCTGAAAGGAACAGTTCAGAGAAGCGGGGATCACGATTTGAGAAAGGACGCGATAACAGGGAGCTACACCATAACGCATCACGAGTGGGTCGAGCCGGAAAGGCCCTCTTCTTTAGAGATACCGGTTTCTGTGTTCTCCACCCATCTCAGCCCTCTCCGAGCGCTGGTCAAGTACCTCAAAGAGGAGGAAGGTCTCAACTACTCGGACATAGCCGGGATTCTGAAAAGGGATCCCCGCACCATTTGGACCTCTTACAACGAGTGCGGCGCCCTCTCCCTGAAAAGATTCTCAGGGCCTAAGATAGCTGTGGGCGAGCTAGTAGTTGAAGGGCTGACCGTGTTCGAAGCGTTGGTGCTCCGCCTATCATTAAAGGGTTACGCTGTTTCCGAGATTGCAACGTTGCTGCGCAGGAGTTATCAAACGATACGCACCGTCAGGGACAGGGCGTTGCTGAAAGGAGGTGGGAGACTTGGCTAGCAAGCTGCTCCCGATACTGGTGTTGCTGGCGCTGACGGTGCAAGCATTAGCCGCGCCTACAGGGTTAGACATAGTGTTCAACCAGACTGTTACGCCTCCCGTCGCTCCTGCCGGATCACTCACCACTGCTGGCGGAAGCTTCACCACCTTGGTGCTGAACGTCACTATGCAAAACCCGAGGTGGAAGGCTTACGTTGGAAACATCACTGGCAGGCTCACCTTGGACGACGCTAACCAGAACACTATCTACGACTGGACCCTCTCCACCATTACTGGAGAGGTGTACGCTTCAAGGAATGCCAGCATTGACTGGTCCTCTGTGGAGTGCGCCAACTCGTCCACCATACTGGCTGAGGAGTCCGCCTTGAACATCACTGACTCCAAGGAGGACAGCATAAACAACACCTTCAACCAAACCATCCACAAAGGGTTCTACGTGGGCTACACCTACATACAGAACAGCACTTGCAGGGCTATAGCCACTTACGTCAACGATTCCAAGCAACCAGCATCCGAAAACGCGGACTTCCAGCTCGTGTTGTTGCAGTCCGGCTCCACCTTGATATACGCAACTCTGCTTGAGCAAGACGCCCTTTCCTATGACCCGAACAAGACCTTTGACTTCCAGATGATAGTGGCTGAGAACGAGTATTCCAGCACCGGAACCACTTATTACTTCTACGCGGAGATAGGATGAGCTTCAATTCTTCTTTTATTTAATTAAATTCTTATGTTTAATTAATTTGTTAATTAGAGGTTTTCAGGGCTTGGAGCCCTTTATTTCACTGTTTAATTAAATTCATTAATTCGTTTAGTTGCTTTAATTCTTTCATTTCTTAACTTCACTATTAAATTAAAAAAACGAAACATTTAAATATGAGTTGCTTTATTGGTTGATTAAGATACCATTTTGTATACTGAAAGCGGGAAAACTAGTGACGTTTGGGGGCGAAACCTTCTTGGTTTTGCCTTTCCAAGCACAGCGACGACGCCGACCACTAAGGTGAGAACGGTGAGTTCGGTGAAGCGAAGGGAAGGGGAGTCGGCCGATGTCTTCATTGGCCGGCATCTCTTTTTTCTAGTGTTGGCATTACTGTTAGCATTGTTTAGCATCTACGCC
>CAZTPT010000133.1:0-2043 GCA_964615705.1 uncultured Methanosarcinales archaeon | reverse complement strand
AACGGGGTCTTGTCAGTGGCGGTTCTGGGGTTGTTCTTCGGAGCGGTGTACGTGAAAGAGAAGGACTCATTGCAAGAGTTCAGCTCTATACTCTCAAACTCGTTAGAGATATTGGTGTTCGTCCTCGTGGGATTGATGGTCAGGCTTGACTGGTCCCTTCGCTTCTTAGCGGAGTCCCTCGCTTTATTCCTCGCGTTGATAGCTTGCCGAGCCCTAGCTGTTTTCCTGGCTTTGAAAGGGGAGTTCTCCACGCGGGAGAAAATATTCCTATCACTCAACATGCCTAAGGGGATCGCCATGGCCGTGGTAGTGTTCACCTTCTCCTCCTTGAACATTGTAGGCTTGGAGGAAGCCCTGCCTTTCATGCTGGTGATAATGGTTTACTCGCTGGCATTGTCCACCCTGATTAACAAGTACTCAAAGCACTTCATAAGGCTGGACATAAACAAGGCTGTGGAGAACTCTCAGCCCAAGTAGCTTATCTTCTTCTTGTCAATCTCTTCCTCAGTTTCCCTCGCCTGCCTCATTATGCTCTTCAACTTCTCCTCGAAGGCCTTTGCTTGTTCAAGCAAGGGTTCGTAGTCAACCCCCAAGCCCAGATACTTGTCCAACACTTCTATTATCTTCGCAGCAGCGGCGCTGTCAGGCAGCTCTGAGTGAGTGCTTGCGAACAACGGCGTGACCTTGCCGCTGGTTAAGAGCAAGGCGGCGCTCACCCCTGTAATCACGGACTCCTTCAACGGTTCTGCTCCGCACTCCTCCATGCGCTTGTTGTTGTAAGTGTAAGTCTTCGCCTCTTCAGGGCTGGCAACTCCTTCAATGCTGATAACTTCTTTCGCCTTCAATTTCTTCGCCAAGTCCAGTATCAACTCTGCTAGCTCCCATTCAAACCCTTTAACGTCCAGGATGGTGTGCAGCACCACTAGGTTTAACTTGTCCACGTGCCATATGCTCATGGGATGTATCAACTTGCCCTTGTGAATAGCCGCGGTGGCTGGCAACTCTTTGTAGTAGAACTCCCCTATGCGTTCAGCTTTCAAGTGTTCCAGCAAGAACTCCACAGCAATGGTGCTCACCAACCCGATGCTTGGGAATCCTTGAATGATGGTGACCCCTCTCGGCTGCTTCCTCAACTTGTAACTAATCACGCCCCACCCCCTGTTTCCTTCACTAGCTTCTCAACACCCTCCTCTTCACTCCTCATATTCTCGTCTTCCTCTGCTTCTATCTCTCTCGCAACTTCTTCTTCCGAGTCGGGTTCTTCTCTCTCCCCTCCTTGGAATAATCCTTTCAACTTGTCTAGCAGGCTTGCCAAGTCCTTCTTCCTTATCAAGAGTTCCTCCTTCTTGGCTAGCAAGTAGTTCTGATACTTGAAGGACAACAAGAGGAACCCAAGGAACAAGAATTCTAGGAACCTCTCCACGCTTTTGAAGTAGAATAAAGGGTACTCTTTGGGCTTGAAGAGTTGGAGGGCGTCCAAGGTTTCGGCGAGGAACAGGAACATGGACGCCACGTACAAGTACTCCCAAGGCTTCTTCTCAGCCACTGCATCGCTACGCTTCAAGAAGGAGTACGCGTAAACCATGACGAACACGCTTATCAAAACCTTCGCCACCACAACGGTTCCAACCACTTCAACCATTGATTGCAACACAGCGAATAATCACTATATAAAGCTTTTGAAAAGACTGGAAACATTTTAAAACAGCGCTTCCTTGCCTGGGCGAATGCTTAGGGTTGTTTTGGACACGAACTTCTTGCTCCTCCCAGGCCAGTTCAAGCTGGACATCTTCACCGAGTTGGAAAAGCTTCTGGACGAGCCTTTCGAGTTGTGCGTGTTGAGAGGCACTTTGAAGGAGCTTGAAATGCTTGCAGCTGGCAAGACAGAGGACTCCTTCGCAGCAAGGCTTGGATTGGTGCTTGCAAATCAGAAAGGCTTAAAAATACTGCCTAGTTCCGGCTTGGTGGATGACGAGTTGGTCTCCCTACTATATCGCCATGCCCCCGTTGTATCGAATCGATGTGGGAAAAGAGGTCTTTTAT
>CAZTPT010000132.1:0-2043 GCA_964615705.1 uncultured Methanosarcinales archaeon | reverse complement strand
ACTGGCTTGTGAGAACAAGGTGAACGCTGTTATTAATAGGTAGGCAAGCCCGAAAGCCAACAAGGTGAACGCCAACGCCGGAAGGCTTAAAAGAATGATTGAAGCTGCAAAGGCGCCAAGCAGAGCAGATGCCAAAGCCGCGACTGTTAAGAACGCGAGGAAGAAGTCCTTGCTAAACGCGAGCTTGAAAACCCTTCTTGAAAAAGCGTGGCTGAACTTGAACCTCTTAGCGTAAACAGTTAGCGAAGCGAGGAGGAAGTAAGAGGACCCAAACACTAACACAACCGTCGCCGCGAGGAATAGCAACGCCGCGCCTCCCTGAGAAAAAGAGGCTAGCGAGCCCAGCGCTAAGGCGGCAGCGCTTAGCAACACGTTCAAAGCCAAGGAGTAGGTAAGGAACAAAACCACGCCGAGCAACCCCTTCACCAGCACCGACTTGTAACCCTTCCAAGAAGGAAGCCTCCCTGCCTTGTGAGTGCAGAATAACCCGTATCCTAGAAGCAAAGCGAAGAGTAAGAGCTTTGCGAAGGAGGACGCGAGCAACACCCACCAGTCCGTAAACCCTGGAGAGATGAATGACAAAGACAAGGATAACGCGTACAATGCAACAGCTACGAGGTACTTTGCAGGCTCGGAGAAAGGCCTCTTGAAAGCAGAAGCGTAACGCATTCAAAGACGCCAATCAACTGCTTATAAAAAGTTTTCGGCTACCTATCAACGTTGATGTGGCTCATCGCGTAAGCCAAGTCCCCCCTCACCTTCTTCCCAGGGTTGAAGATGTTGTCAGGGTCGAATATCCTCTTAACCTCTTCAAACAACTTAACGACTTCCTCGCCGAACATGGCGGGGAGGTAAGGAGTTCTTATCAAGCCGTCGTTGTGCTCAGCAGTGATTGTTCCGTGGTACTTCAACACCAGCCTCACGAATTCCTCCTCCACCACTGGTATCTTATCCCTCACTGACTTCTTGGAAAGGTCTAGCAAGGGGATTATGTGGAAGTTCCCGCTACCCGCGTGCCCTGCAAGGTTTGGGGGTATGCCGTGCTTCTTCAACAAGGAGTAAAGCTCTGGCAAGAATTGGGGCAAGTATTCCGGCTTGACGTCGAAGTCGTCAATGAAGGGCGTTGCCTTCTTATCCTTAACCTTGCTCCTTAACAAGTTGAAGCTCTCCCTCCTAACCACCCAGTACTTATCAGCCTCTGCCTCGGACTTCAAAACCCTGTTAGGCAATCCCTTCCTCTTAAGGACTGAGTGCAAAGCTGACAAGCGGTGCTCCAACTCTGAAGCGTCGTCGCTAGCCAGCTCCACTAAGACCACGAACTTTGGGAAGCCGTGCCGCAAAGCTATCAAAGCGTCACTCTTGAAACCCCACAACAGCGCTAGCAGGGACTTCCCCAGCTTCTTAGCGATCTCTGGCATGAACTTCAAAGCCAGCTTCAAGGTTTGGTCGTCGAAAGCCTCCATGCTCTCAGGGTCGAAGGGTAGGACTGCGGTGACGAGTTCTCCTAAAGCCTTCAAGTCTTGGAGGAAAACAGTTACCAGCCTGGAGTGCTTCTTCTTCCTCACGAGCTCAACCTCTGCCTCCACCCACAAACCGAGCGTTCCCTGAGAGCCCACGAAGAGCTTTACCAAGTCGAACACGTCTTTCTCCTCGTCCCAGACGTCCCACAAGTAGTAACCAGCCGAGTTCTTAGCCACTCGGGGCTTCGCTTTTTGCAGCAACTCGTAATTATCAGATACAAGATTGTAAACCTTTCTGTAAATCTCTCCTTCAAGCCCTCCCGACCGCAGCTTAGCCTCTAACTCCTCCCTCGAGAGGGGTTTGAACTCGTGGACAGCTCCGTCCCTGAGAACCACTTTCAGCTCCCTCACGTGGTCCACGGTCTTCCCGTACCTCAAGCTTTTCTCCCCCCCGCTGTTGTTAGCAATGATTCCTCCAAAGGCGCAGAGAGACTTGCTGGCAGGGTAGGAGGGGAAGATTAAGCCGTGCTTAGCAGCTACTTTTTCAAAGTCGCGGTAGTAAACGCCCGGCTCAACCACAGCT
>CAZTPT010000131.1:0-2061 GCA_964615705.1 uncultured Methanosarcinales archaeon | reverse complement strand
CAAGTAGCCAGTGCTCGTTAACAGCTTGACAGTGACCCCTACCGCAGCGTACAAGAGTATTATAGCCAGCAAGGCAGCAGTCTTCCCCCACCCAGCCCTCATCTCAACCCATCCCTCCCTTTGGAAACCTGTCCTTGGTGAAGCTAACCTTCTTCCTCCGTGCGAAGAGGTAGGCGAACGCTGCGAGGCTTGCAAGCGTGGTGAAAGCCCCTGCTAGGACTGGCTTGCTCACCTTGTAGGAAAGCGTTAAGTCGTAACCCCCTCCCCTGCCAGGGATTATCAGCATGAAGCCAGGCCCTATGCTTGAAACAGGGACTGCTTCTCCGTTAATGGTTGCCTCGAAGTCGGGGTCGTGCGTCATCTTAACCACAACTGCTGTGCCACTGCTAGCGTTCCTCACCCTGACCAAGTAGTTGTCAGGATTCACCATTTCAAAAACAATCGTTCCAGCCACTGGCTCCGCCAGCATTGAGAGGTAAGCTTCTAAGTATGCGACTTCTTCAGGGTCTGTCTTGACGAATTCCTCTCCCTCGCTACCGCAGTACACTTCCTTGAACAACTCCCTGCACCCCGGCATTAACGCTTGAACCCTGGAAGCGGATTCCTCACTCACTAGCTGAGCCATTGACGGGTTCCGCAAGGGTATCTCGAAGTACCCGTACCTGGAATTATTGGTGGGGTTGAACTTGAACGAGCCGTTGAAACGCCTCCTCACCACTTCATCCCTCACCCCTTCAACCTTGTTCACGTAGAGCCGCGCAACGTTCGCCGCTTCCAGGTAAAGCCTGGTTAGGTAGGCGTCGTGGTAGCCTGAAGACACGGAGAACACCTCGTCCGCGTACGGGTTGGTGATGCCTTGCTCGTAGTAGCCGTACGCTTGGAACTGCTTGGTGAAGGAGTTCCTCACGGACAAGCTTTGGTCGTTGTAAGGCATGCTCATCCTCCCTTGGAATTCCTCAGTGACGAATTCAGGCCTGTCCTTAATGGTAGGCGTTGTCTCCCACTTCTCCTGAACCCTGAATATTATGAGGAAGGATGCTAGGACGAATCCTGTTAGCAAGGCGTAGTAAACGGCTTTCTTGAAGTGCGTGTCTGCAAGCCTGGACAACCCCGCTACTAGGATTGCCGCTGTGATTATGAACTCGGGTATCATCCTGTGGTACTGTATGGAGCGGAGCACGTTCATGGGGAAGACGTTGTAAAGTTCTAAGTAGTACAAGCCGACCATCGTGGCTAGCATGATTGTTAAGCCGAGAAGTAAAGGGTTCTTCCACTCAGGCCTCTTCCCAGCGCGGCGTCCCTCCTTGTAAGCGTGGAAGGAGAAGAACGCCACTAGGAGGAATGCTATCATCACCACCGGCCCCGGCCCTTTCAAGTTGGCGCTGTCGAAGAAGAACGCTTTCAAGCTTATCACGTTGAAAGGGACTTGGTAGAACGGCAAGTACTTCACCCCCATGTGCACTCCTGAAGTGACTTGGGAGTACGTGAGGTGGGGTATGAATTGAACAGCACCTACTAGCACGCTGGAGAACACCAACGCGAGGTACTCGAACAAGTAGTTAGAACTCTTCGCCTTGGAAGACGCGGCGTTCACAAAGAGGTATATCCCCATCGCCATGGCTAGGGAGAACCATATTAAGGGGTGGGAGAGGTAAGCCACCGCTAAGGTTAGGAGGGTGGAGAACCTGAAAGGGTTCCCAGGATCCTTCAAGAACAAGTACAACCCTAACGGGTAGAGGAATAAGAACACGACAGTTATTGGCTCCCAGCCGTAACTCCTAAGGGATAGGAAGGTGTTTGACAAGAGGAATGAAGCGGACAACGCGGAGGCGTAAGCATTCCTCGAGACCTTGTAGGAAACGGTGAAGGTTGCCAGCGTGGCTGCCAAGTGTCCGAGCAAGACGAGCATCAAGGCGGACTTCGCAACGCTCAACCCTGTGAGGTAGGTGAAGAGCCAGTTCAAGAAGTAGAAGCCTGGCTGGTAGTACTTTAGCAAGGGCATGCCGAGGTTGATGAGTCAGAAGAGTTATAGCTTTTAAAAAAAAGGACATCATAATGATG
>CAZTPT010000130.1:0-2163 GCA_964615705.1 uncultured Methanosarcinales archaeon | reverse complement strand
CTGGAGGGACCTATAAGCGTGGAGGAATTATACGCGTTGGTGAGGCGGAGCTACAACTACGCAACCCTGTCAATGGAGGACTTCAAAGCAGTCCTGGAATACCTCTCAGGGGCTTACTCCAAGCTGGAGGACCGGAACGTTTACGCAAAGATATGGCTTGACAACGGTGTTGTTAAGAGCAGGGGGAAGATGGCCCGAGTGATTTACATGACCAACGTCGGCACCATTCCCGACGAGACCCACGTCAAGGTGAAGGTGAAGGACCAAGTGATAGGGTTCATCGCTGAGCCGTTCCTGGAAAGGCTTAGGAAGGGAGACGTCTTCGTGCTAGGAGGGGAGACGTACGAGTTCTTATACACGAGGGGGATGACTGCTTACGTCAAGGCCAGCGTGGACAGGCCCCCAACCGTGCCTAGCTGGTACAGCGAGATGCTGCCTTTGAGTTACGAGTTAGCGCTGGACATTCAAAGGTTTAGGAGGTACATGGAAGAGTTACTCCTTGAAGGCAGGGGGAAGGAAGAGGTAATGGACTTCATACACAGCTACTTGTACGTGGACGAGTACGGCGCCAACTCCGTATACGAGTACTTCAAGGAACAATTCGAATTCTTAGAGATACCCCACGACAAGAAGCTCTTAGTGGAGCACTACTCTGAAGGGGAGAGGAGGCAGGTCATTTTTCACTCGTTGTACGGGCGCAGGGTTAACGACGTGTTGAGCAGGGCCCTCGGCTACGCGTTGTCCAAGATGACTGGGAGGGACGTGGAGATAGGCGTGAGTGACAACGGGTTCTACTTAGCCAGTTCCAAACCGTTGCAAGTATCCAGGGCTTTGAACGCGTTGAAGAGCGAGGAGTTGAGAAGGGTTATGAGCCTGGCGCTGGAGCAAACAGAAGTGTTGAGGAGGCGTTTCAGGCACTGCGCCGCCAGAGCCTTGATGATACTCCGAGAATACAAGGGGAGGACGAAGAGCGTTGGCAAGCAGCAAATGTCTTCCCGGCTCTTGCTAGGAGCGGTGAAGAGGATTAGCAAGGACTTCCCCATCCTTAAAGAAGCTAAGAGGGAGGTGTTGGAAGACTTTATGGACGTGAAGCACGCGGAGGAAGTGTTGGAGAGGATTAACAACGGAGCCATAGAAGTCAAGGAAGTGTTCACCACCATTCCGAGCCCGTTCGCGTTCAACCTGGTAGCGCTGGGCCTGTCAGACATTATGAAGATGGAGGACAAAGCGGAATTCTTGAAGAGGATGCACAACATGGTGTTGGCGAAGATAGCTTTGAAGAAGGCGAGGCAGAGGTAGATTTTTAAACCATCTCTGTTTACCAGGAGGGCATGAAGCGCTTGCCACTAGCCCTAGCGTTGGTGTTGCTGCTAGCAGCGTGCTCCGCCGAGCAAGAAGGAAGCCCGGAGAGCGTTGAAAAAGTGGTTTCGCTGAACGTGACTAGCAACTCCTCAACTCGAACAACGCCTAAAGAAGCTGCGTTAAGCCCTAAGGAGAGGCTTGAAGAATTAATGTTTTCCAAGCCGTCCTTCAAGGCAGAGTACGAGGTGAAAACAGTTATTAAAGGGGAATCCTTTGAAGGAGTGGAGAGGGTGGCTTTCAAGGACGGCGACTCCAAGGAGGAGACCGAGAACGACTCCTTATACGTAGTCAAGGGGAAGGTTTACACTTGCTTGAGAGAAGAGGAGTGGTCTTGCTTAGAGGTAGGCGTGGCTAACGAGACATTTGATGAAAAACTCCCTGAGAACTTAACAGTCACTAAGCTGCCGTCCAAGACCTACGCAGGCTTGAAAGGCGAGTGCTTCAAGGTGGAAGGAGGGGAAGCAGTGCTGGAGCGTTGCTACTCTGAGCAGGGGTACTTGTTATTCTTCAAGAGCACCGCTGAGGATTACTCTTTAGAGATGACCGCTACCTCTGTGTCTTCAAAGGTTACCGAAGAAGACTTCTCCTTACCAGCAAGGCCTGAAAAGCCAGGGCTAGAAGGCTAAGCCGAGGTAGTGAAGTAACAGGACTGCTGCGAAGCCTATAACTCCTCCAACCCCTGTTATCACCGCCGTCCAGAAGTTGACCGGCAGGGATGAGTCGAACAAGTAGTTGAAGCCTATCAACGCGAACAAGCCGATGACCGAGTTCACGCCCAGCACGAAGAGCTTCTTCACCAAG
>CAZTPT010000129.1:0-2283 GCA_964615705.1 uncultured Methanosarcinales archaeon | reverse complement strand
AGAAAATCAAAGATTTTCTCGTGTTTCTGCGGACTCGCGACTTTGGGTTTTTGGGCTTACGCCCAACTCTGCACTAAAACTCAACCCTCACATTCGTTCGGTCGTTGAACAGCGGATAAACGACTTCATTCGCTTCGCTCATTCCGTCCAACTGCTTACGGCACTTCGTTTATCCGCAATATGTTAACCCCACCGAGAAGCTTAGAGTTAGAGGGGTGAGTGGGCTTTAAAACTCTCCCTGCTCTCCGTAATAAGGTGTTGCAAGGAACTAGAAGAAGGTGTTTTAACAACTCAAAAAGTAGGGAAATAAGAAAGGGCTCAAGAATGACTGGTCCGCTTGGTTCACGGGCCTAAGGCGCTGAGGCCTTCGCGACTCCAATCATTAGCTACTTGGTGGAATTCTTTCTTGTAAGGCTCGGTGGCGTAGAGTTCTCCGTTAACTAAATCCACGCGTCTCACTTCCAAGTAGTATTCTCCGGTAGGCCAACCCGTGAATTTGTAAAGGAGGTCTCCAAAGAAGGGTGCTTCGCCGTTGTCCACTATGAAGACTGCTCCGTTCTGCAAATCCTTAACGAAGTAAGCATGCCTTGCTTCCCCTTTGAGGAGGGTGGCGCGTAGCTCCTCGCAATGCTCTTTGAATAAAAGAACGGCTGCTCCTGACAAATCAAAGTCTTCTACGATGTCATACTCCTCGCTTCCCCGCCCATCGCTGCTAGGACCCAGAACAACCTTATATTTCGCCTTCACTTTCATATTACCGCCCACTCACTAATATAAATAATTTACTCTTTAAGAGAAAGTTGAAGCGCGTCACTGGTAAGGCTTGGCTGACACTGTTAAGCAGTCCACTTTGAAGCGCTTCCCGAGGAACAACTCCGCCACGTACAGGGTTGAGTGGAAGTGACGGGTTAAAGCGCTAGCTTTGAATGAGCCCCCAACCACTCCTAGGAATGGGAGCAACTGGTCTGCTAAGTGACGGTCCACGTCTGCGCCTGACAACGCCTCCTCTCTGAGCGAGAGCGCGGCTTCCTCCCCCACGAGTTCAGCCCTCCTCCCCTTCTCGCCGAGGGCTGAGCTTCCGAGCACGCAAGGATTGTCAAAGTCTAAGCCTTCATCCGAGCCCTTCAACGCCCAAAGCGTCACCCCTGAGCCGGTGCTTAAAGTGTTGGCGTACTCCCTAGTTATCGAGACAGGCGCTAAGCCTTCAAGTATGAGGGAAGCGGTTCTCTCCTGCCTCTCGCTCACCCTTGCCTGTTCCAAGTCCTTGGAGGCGTGCGACACTCCTTTAAAGCAGAGGAGTTGGGAAGCAGGGAATGTTAAGGGTTTCTCCTTGAAGGATCCTCTGAGGGAGAGGACTGCTTTCCCACCCCCCTTCGGGTAGTAACCCCTCCTAAGCAACTCAACATCTACCTCTCTGAACCGTCTCAGCTGAGGGGTTAACACGTTTGAGAAGTAATCGATAGGGGGAGACCAAGCCACGTCGGTACCGCCTCTCACCTCCACCTTGAAGTGCTTGTCAGAAAACACTAAGGGGAGCAGCACTGATTGGAACAACAACGTGACCGAGCCCGCAGTTCCTATGTCTATCTTCAAGTTCTTCTCGCACAGCTCTCCAGGGGAGAAGTACACCTCCTTGCAGCCTATGAAGTTCCCCTGGACCTCGGCGTTGCTAAGCCTTTGAGCAGCGTTCAACGCTTGCAAGTGCTGCATCTTCAACCCGGGGGATGGCCTGGAAGCCCTCACGTTCACCATCTTGAAAGGCTTCCCTGTGTAGATGCTTAACCCGAGCGCTTGCCTGAGCAACGCGCCTCCGCCCTCGCCGCGGGAGCCGTCAATGATTATCATGGGGTTGGTGAAGGAGTGCTTGGTAATTAATGTTTCGATGAGTATGAGAAAACTATTTAAATGCGCTTTTGCAAAGCTTTCAACGGTGGCTGCTGCTTACTCTGACCTGGAATTCTTGATAAGGGTGGAGCTGGCTTACAAGGAGGAGTGCGAGGGCTTCGCCAAGGACAACTACTCATTGATAAACTTGTTAGCTTATCCGAGCCTCGCCTTCATGGAGGGCGAGTTGCTGGGAGAAATCGCTAAGAGGGGCGAGGACAAGGACTTGTTCTACGAGGAGCTTGGGCGCCTAGGCGATTCCAGGTACGAAGGGTTCTTAGCGCTCTACCTGTCAAGGGCGGGGAACGTTCATCAAGCGTTCAAGGAATTGGTAGGGGTGGACGACTTGCGAGTCACCGCTCTCTTCAACGCTTTCAGCAAGCGCGGCTTCTCGCCTTC
>CAZTPT010000128.1:0-2432 GCA_964615705.1 uncultured Methanosarcinales archaeon | reverse complement strand
CTAATAGGAAGGAGTTCTTGGAGAACGCTGCAATGCTTGAAGAACCGGTTAGGGCAGGACAGCGATCCGGGTTTCCCCTCGGATGAGAGTACACCCCGGAACGCGGGCGGGCTTAACTTCCGAGTTCGAAACGGGATCGGGTGTTTCCCCGCCGCTATGGCCGTCCCTGAGCAGAGGAAACGAACAGGGTTTAAAAAGATTATTAATGTCAATATAGAAAAAAATTTTTTGTTCACAAAGTATAAAAACAGCTCTTGAACTGGTTTGCGGAAAAGAGAGTGAGAACTAGCGCGAAATGGCTGTGAGGGAGAGGAAGGGGAGGAGTATAGTGAAAAGCGTTAGTTGGAGGGTGAGCGCCACTGCAACCACCATCACCTTGGCTTACTTGTTCACAGGCAGCTTAACAACTTCTCTCAGCATCGGAGGATTGGAAGTGGTGGCTAAACTTGTTCTCTACTACCTCCACGAAAGGGCGTGGAGCAACATAAGCGGGGGATTAACGCCAGTGCCAGAGGATGATTAACCTTGAAGGAGGGTGATAGATGATAAAGCCGCACGGAGGAGTGTTGAAGAACCTTTTAGTAAGCGAGGAAAGGCTGAAAGAGTTGAAAGAAAAACTCATCCAACTCGAGTCGTGGGACTTGAACTTGAAGCAACAACACGACTTGGAACTCTTACTAAACGGAGGGTTCTCCCCCCTGGAAGGGTTCTTGACCAGGAAGGATTACGAATCAGTGCTGGAAAAGATGAGGCTCACCGACGGAACGCTGTGGCCAATCCCTGTCACCCTCGACGTCACGGAAGAATTCGCTGACAAGGTAGGAATAGGCGAGCAAATAGTGCTGCGAGACCAGGAAGGAGTTCCGCTAGCAGTTCTCAAAGTGGAGGACAAGTGGAAGCCTGACTTAGAAGAGGAAGCTGAAAAGGTTTACGGAACCACTGATGAAAGCCACGCAGGCGTGAAGATGCTCTACCAAAACACCAACCCCTTCTACCTGGGAGGACGCGTTGAAGGATTAGAGTTGCCAAAGCACCACACCTTTCAAGAATTAAGGCACACCCCTTCAGAGTTGAGAGCCTTGTTTGAGAAGAAAGGATGGGAAAAGGTTGTAGCTTTCCAAACAAGGAACCCGATGCACAAGGCGCACTACGAACTCACCCTCAGAGCGAGCAAAGCACTAGAAGCAAACCTGTTAATACACCCCGTGGTTGGACCTACCAAGCCAGGAGATGTGGATTACTACACCAGGGTGAGGTGTTACAAAGCTATAATGAAACACTACCCTAAACAAACAACGCTGCTCAGCATCCTCCCCCTCGCGATGAGGATGGCGGGTCCTAGAGAAGCGTTATGGCACGCCATTATAAGAAAGAATTACGGTTGCACCCACTTCATAATAGGGAGGGACCACGCAGGGCCTGGGAAAGGACGAGGAGGGGAAGAGTTCTACGACCCGTACGAATCTCAAAAACTTGTTAAGAAGCACGAGGAAGAGCTAGGAGTGAAAGTGGTGGACTTCGAATTCGTGGTGTACGTGGAGGAAAAAGCAGAATACATGCCAGTCTCCCAAGTCCCGAAAGGCTTCAAAACGCTGCACTTATCAGGAACAGAGCTGAGGAGGAGGTTGAGGGAAGGGTTAGAGATACCCGAATGGTTCTCATTCCCGGAAGTTATTGAAGAGTTGAGGAAAGCTTATCCGGAGAAGAAGAAGCAAGGATTCACCGTCTTCTTCACAGGTCTTCCAAGCTCCGGGAAGTCCACTCTCGCAAAAGCGCTGTACGCTAAGCTAATGGAGATAGGGACTAGGCCGGTAACCCTGCTCGACGGGGATGTGGTGAGGAAGAACCTCTCCAGCGAGTTAGGATTCTCAAAAGAGCATAGAAACCTCAACATTAAGCGCATAGGATTCGTGGCGAGTGAGATAACAAAGAACAGGGGGATTGCCATCTGCGCACCCATAGCGCCTTACGACAAAGTGAGGAAAGAAGTCAGGGAGCTGATAAGCCAACACGGAGGCTTCATCCTGGTACACGTAGCAACGCCTTTAGAGGTGTGCGAGAAAAGGGACAGGAAAGGGCTTTACGCCAAGGCGAGGAAAGGCGTGATAAAAGAATTCACAGGGATAAGCGACCCTTACGAGGAGCCGGGAGACGCGGAAGTCGGCATAGACACGACAAACATTGAGCCAGAGGAAGGAGCCCAGAAAGTTATACTTCACTTGGAGAGGGAAGGGTACTTGTGAGCAAAGCAAGAAAAAAATTCTATATGGAAAATAATTTTTTGATTAAGAAACTTTATTAACTGAAAAACCCAACCTTTGAGAATGATAAAAGCGTACCGAGCAGTTGACAAAGCATTAGGAGGATTCCTAGTAAGGGCGTTCTCACTGTTCAAGAAGAAGGAATCCGTGAAAGGTTTCAACAAGGTTTTA
>CAZTPT010000127.1:0-2437 GCA_964615705.1 uncultured Methanosarcinales archaeon | reverse complement strand
CAATGTTTAAAAAAAGAATTATTTTCCATATTGAAATTTTCTTTTTGTGAGGACGCCTCATAAAAAGATTTAAATAATAAAAAAGGAATCACCAGTTGAAAAAGGAAGGGGGGTTACACATGTTGATAAGCGAGAAAAACCCTGTGAGGGACGAGCTGGACAGGTTTGAAAAGAAGGTGCGAGAGCTCTCCAAGCAGGAGATGAAAGAGTTGCTGTTAATACAAGCCTACAAGACAGCCCTGGTGAGGAGCCAGGTGGAAGCAATAACAGAGATACTCATAAAGAACAAGGTAACAACTTACGAGGAAGTGTGGCGGAAGACCAACGAGATATTCAAAGACAGCTCTCTATGAAAAAAATGGTGAGGGTCGCGATAAACGGTTTCGGACGCATAGGGAGGATGGTGTTCAGAGCAGGCCTGAACCACCCCGAGATAGAGTTCGTAGCGGTTAACGACTTGACAGACACCAAAACCCTCGCTCACTTGTTGAAACACGACTCAGTCCACGGAAGATTCCCGGGCGAGGTGAACTACACTGAAGACTCCATCATAGTTAACGGGAAAGAAGTAAAGGTGCTAAGCCAGAGAGACCCCGAGCAACTACCCTGGAAAGAGCTAGATGTGGATGTAGCTGTTGAAAGCACAGGGTTCTTCACCTCAGAAGAAGGCTTGAAAAAACACTTAGCGGCAGGGGCTAAGAAAGCCTTGCTGAGCGCGCCCGCGAAGCAAGGAAACGTCAAAACCATAGTCGTCGGGGTGAACGAAGACGCGTACAACGCCGAAACAGACAACTACCTCAGCAACGCCTCCTGCACCACTAACTGCCTCGCACCAATGGTTAAAGTGCTTCACCAAAGCTTCGGAGTAGAGCAAGGCTTCATGACCACGGTGCACGCATACACCGCGGACCAAAGACTAGTGGACGCGCCTCACAAAGACCTCAGGAGGGCGAGGCACGCCGCCATAAACCTAGTCCCCACCACTACCGGAGCAGCGATAGCGGTTACCAAGGTCATACCAGAGTTAGAGGGAAAGCTGAACGGCTTAGCGATAAGAGCTCCAGTCCCTGACGGCAGCATAACCGACTTCACAGCGCTGCTCGCAAGAGAAGCGACTAAGGAAGAAGTTAACAACGCCTTCAGAGAAGCAGCCAACACCTACTTGAAAGGAGTTCTCAGGTACGAGGAAGAACCACTCGTGAGCACGGACATAGTAGGAGACCCGCACAGCTGCGTCTTCGACGCCCAAAGCACCATGGTGATTGGGAGGATGGTTAAAGTGATGGGCTGGTACGACAACGAGTGGGGTTACAGCAACAGAATGATAGACTTAACACTGCTCCTAGCCAGAAACCTTTAAAAAACAAATTTTTTACCACTACTACTTCTTCTTAGAATGCTTAGGCGACGACGCCTTCTTCTGCTCTTGAGGCGCCAGCTTAGGCAAAGGTATAGGGGATGGAAGGTTCAAATCCCTGCTCAAAATCAAGGATTGAATGTTACACCTAGCAAGGACTTGGTTAATTATGCGAGTCATCACCTCCCTTGGAAGCTTCTTCTCCTTAGACCACTGCTTCAACCACTCATCAACCTTCTTAGCGTCCTCCAACAACAACAAGTTACCCTCCAACAAGATGTGGCCAATCTCAGGGTCGTAGTTAGAAGTGAACTCGAAGTCCACCTTCAAACCCTTCTTCCCCTTCTCAAAACTGAAAGAAGCCTCTTCAATGTTAGTGATTAATACGTTGTTGTTAATATTAATCCTCCCTGAAGCCCCGCTCTTCTTCTCACCCAGTACCTTGGTGTAATTGAACGCCAAAACAGCCATGGCTCAGAGAGAGAAGAAGATTCTTTTATAAAGCTTGCGGTTTCAACGTTTTTCCAACCAGGACAATCAAAGACTTGCAATGACCAAACCCCTTCCCCGCGCCGCTCCGCCTTGAAAAAGTTTGCCATTTTCTTGTTAGCAAGAGCGAGAAGCGTTTAGCCAGCAAAGGGTTAGCCCTCGCGCAAGTGAAACAGCGAAGGCTTGGTGAAGTTCCGAGGCGGCGAACAGGCACAGCGCCACGCAGGTTCACGTTTAGTTTATTTCAGCATCAAATTTTTAATGTAAATGGGAAATAAGCTTTAAATACGCGTTGGTTGTGTTCTCTGAGATAGCTGAAGACGTGTGTTAAGGCTGGAGAAGAGTAAAAATATCAATTTTCAGGGCGGTTAGGTATGATGCGTGCGCGATAATTTTATAAGAATAAACCTTTTTCTTTTCATCGTGAGATTGGAAATTCCTTTTTACAAACAAACAAGTCCGCTAAATTGCGGACCAACAGCATTAAAGATGGTTCTTGCCTATTTTGGAAAAGATGAAAAAGTAGAAGTTTTAGAAGCAAGAACAGGAATAAAAAAATGACCGCGAGCACGCCGCCGATGAGACCGGCAT
>CAZTPT010000126.1:0-2507 GCA_964615705.1 uncultured Methanosarcinales archaeon | reverse complement strand
CTGCTTCTTCCACTAGGACTTCTTCCTCTAAGCTTTTAGAAAAGAGTTTTATAGAATTCTTGAGCTTCTCCTTTAACGCTTTGAACATTTTCAAGCACTCGACTGGTTAAGGCTTGCGAGTTCCTCGGACACTTCCCCCGCCTTGGCTACTAGGGAGTCTAACTGCTTGGAAGTCTCTTCTATAACTTTTTTCAAGTTAACCACTTGCTCCTCTACTAACGCCTTCGCTTCCGCCACGGTCTTGTTAACCACCACGTTTCCGCCAACATTCACCTTCAAGTTCTTAACGTCTAACACTTTCCCCTTCAAGAACACCCCGTTCGCTAATGGGAAGAAACCCTCCGCTCCTTCCTCTAGCTTCTCGAACTCCCCCAACGCCTCCCTCAACCCTTGGGCCTCTGCCAAGCGCTGGTTCAACTCCTCTATGTATTGCTGCACCTGGCTTATCTGGTACTCTAACAGTTCTGCTTGATAGTACAACTCCTTCTCCTTCTTAACCATCGAAACCCTCCTAAACCACTATGCTAGTCTTTATGCTAGCATTCGCCAACTCGCTCACGCTTTCCTTGTTGTAAATCCTCTTCAACGCCACCCCTATCAACGGAGCAACTGACAACACCTTTATCTTCTCGTTACTCTTGATCGGGATGGTGTTGGTAAGAACCACTTCCTTTGCAGGGCAGGACTCCAACCTCTCCACAGCGTTCTCTGAGAGAACTCCGTGAGTGGCGCATATAGTCACTGTCTCCGCGCCTCTCTCCTTCACCGCGGCGGCCGCCTTTGTTATGGTGCCAGCGGTGTCTATGATGTCGTCAATGAGTACCGCGTTCCTGCCCTTCACCTCTCCCAGTATGTTCATAACCTCTGCCTCGTTGTGAGCAGTCCTTCTCTTGTCAATCACGGCTAACGGGGCGTGGAGCAGCTTCCCCATGTGCCTGGCTCTGTGCAGGCTCCCGCTGTCAGGCGCAACAACCACCGCGTTCCTCAAACCCTTCCTTGAGAAGTACTCCTTGAACAAAGGAGCCGCCCACAAGTCGTCTAAGGGGATGTCGAAGAATCCTTGAATCTGAGCCGCGTGCAGGTCCATGGTTAAAACCCTGTCCGCCCCAGCCTTTTCCAGCATCTTAGCCACGAGCTTGGCGCTTATTGGCTCCCTCGGCTCCACTTTCCGGTCCTGCCTCGCGTAGCCGTAGTAAGGAATGACTGCTGTGACGCTGTTAGCGCTAGCCCGCCTCGCAGCGTCTATTAACAAGAGCAACTCCATCAAGTTGTCATTCACAGGGCTGCACAAGCTTTGGATTAGGAACAAGTCCTCACCCCTTATGGATTCTTGAATCCTGACGTATATCTCGCCGTCTTTGAACTTCTTGATGAGAACGGGAGTGAGTTTCTCGTCTAAGAAGCCAGCTATCTCTCCAGCGAGTGAGGGGTTTGACGTTCCGCTTATCAGTTTCACAGTGTTACACCCTTCTCTAAAATGGTATGCGCTTCTTTTTTAAAAAGCTTTCACTCCTCCAACTTCTTCAAGAACGCTATGAATATCTCCCCGAAGGATTCCTCCTGCCTCAACCCAATGTTCCCCTGGTGGTCTAAGTGTAGTAAGGGTATGAAGGTGTAAACCTTTTCCTGCTTTGAAGCGCTCTCAGGGACCAGCTTGGAAAACGTTAACTCCTCGTCCGATGAGGAGTAGTGCTTCTCCACCTTCTTGTAAACCTCCATTATCACCTTGGCTATGTCAAACCTCTCCGGCAGCTTGACCTCTTCCTGCTCCAACTCGGGCATCCGCTTAGCCTCTGCCTCCAAGGCTTTCTCCAACGCTTTTACCAAGTCGTGCACAGACACCTTCACCTTCCTGGGCTGCGGAGTCCTCGGCTTCAACCTTGGAACCTCCTCCTTCTCCTCCTCTGGCTGCTCCTCTAATTCTTCCAACAAGTCGAAAGGCTCCTCACCCCCCTCTATCAACTCGTCCAGCGTGGCGATTCCTTCCTCTATCAACTTGTTAGACTTAATCTTTAACAGCAACGCCGCCGCCAACACCAGCTTCCCCGTAATCCTGAAATCCATCTTTCTAAGCTCGTTTATGATTTCTAAGAACCTCTTAGCCAGCAAGGAAACGTCTATGTCCCAAGGATTCATGTCTTCAGAGTTCACCAACTCGTAGATAATGTTCTGCCAGGTCAACTCGTCCTGGTCGAACAACACCTTGATGATTTCCTCGTTAGGGTCGGGCATGAACCCTGACTTGGAACGCTTTGCTTATAAATGTTTCTCACAACTACCCGTTATAACAGAAAGCTTTATAAAGAATGATTAACATTTTACCATTCCACAATGGCAGAGAAGAAGGAAGTTCCTCACCCGCACAAGCCACACCTGGAAGGGCTCGTTAACAAAACCTTGGACGAGATGAACAAGACTGCTATCTCTCTCAGAGACATACATAAAAAGCACGAGCTCGAACCCTCCCGGCTAGCCACGTACGACACCTCTAAGCTCGTGAAGGCTTA
>CAZTPT010000125.1:0-2548 GCA_964615705.1 uncultured Methanosarcinales archaeon | reverse complement strand
GTCGTCAGCTACGTACCTGAACAAGGCGGAGTCCTCCTTGTTGAAGCCTTTAAATCCTTGCTGCAAGTTGTGAGCAACTTCTCGGTTAGCTGATAACGCTTTGTGAAAGTAGATGAGAGTCTTCTTAACCCTGAAAATCCTCTTAACCAGTTCAGGGGTTGGGTTGGTGAACACCTTAACTTCCAACTCATTTATCTCCTCCTCCACCTTGTCCAACACGCTGAAGTAGTCATCCATCACTGCCTCGAACAAGGCGTAGCAGAGCTTAGTCGTTCCCTGGCTCAGCAGAGAAGCTAGTTTCTCGTCGCTGTAAGAAGCCACTTTGGAAACCCCTCCCACCTCTTCAGAACTCAGGGTTACTAGCAACTTCTCGGAAACGAGGAGCGCGAAGGAAGCAGTGCCGACCTCTCCGCCGACGCGGATAGGGCTTTTGAAAATGATGAGGGTGAACTGGTTCAAGTCGTCAACGCTGGGCCTCTCGTCAGGGTCTACGCATCGCTCCATGTCTTGCTCTGAAATGATTATCTTCTCAGCCAGTTCTTTCAACTCCTCGCTGTTCGGTTTCACGCAGTTAACCCACTTAACCTTTTCAAAGTCGAGGTCTAATCCGGTTCTTTGCAACGAGCCGTCGTATTGAAAAACCGTTATCACAACCCCTTAAACCATTGTTCAGGTATAAAAATCTTTGTTGTCCCTCAAAGTAAGAGAACTGCTTCAAACCAGGATTAGAAATTTTTGTACTCAATCATTATGCCTAGGGAGTCCGCGCCGCTAACCAGTTTTTCATAAGCTGCTTCAAAGTTGAAGCCTCCCCTTCCTTGCGCTTCTTCAAACCAGTACTTCAACGTCGCGTATCTAGAAATGGTTTCCCACAATTCTTTGTCGGGAGGTGTTTT
Organism: uncultured Methanosarcinales archaeon; assembly: GCA_964615705.1. GTDB lineage: Archaea > Nanobdellota > Nanobdellia > Woesearchaeales > CAYNLP01 > CAZTPT01. The sequence continues at coordinate 1,652 of CAZTPT010000125.1, read as the reverse complement.
AACCCACTCATACCTCCACACCCCTGCCTCGTCTACAACTATCTCTTCCAAGTCCCAGCCGCGCCTCTTCCTAGCCAGCGCTCCGAGCAAGTCGTAAGGCGAGGGGGGAACTATTGAAGCAGTTCCCCTCCTTATTCTTGAAGGAGGATGGTTGTGCGCCAGCACTCCTCCACCATAAGCGTTGTACAAAGAGTCCAACTTCTCCACGTTGATAACCGCCATTCTTTCTAACAATTCGCATTCCAACAACTCGTACCAATCATTGTTGGTGAAGAACAAAACCGTTTCGCCGCCTTCATGAGAAGCCTCTGCCAAGCGCGTTAATCCCTTCTCGTAAGCGTGGTTATTCTCAGCAACCTCGGCAGACCCCTTCCCTCCGTGAGCGTTAGCTGCTATGGCTAACGCGACTATCAACGCCGCAAGCCTTCTCATAAGCTTTAAGGAAAAGCAGGGTTTAATAAAAAAGTTACTTCTTAAAAGTTGTTCTTGCTAAAACTGTTTAGGAATTGAAAGTTTTAAATAGTAGTTGGTTCGGAAGCCTTAACCATGATACACATCGCTTCTGACCACGCCGGCTACGCGTTGAAGGAGGCAATCAAAGAATTCCTGGAGAGGCAAGGCATCCACGTCAAGGACCACGGCCCGTTCGCTTACGACAAGGTAGACGACTACCCCGACTTCGTCATACCCGCGGTGGAGGCAGCAATCCGCGCAGGGAGCAAAGCGATAATTCTTGGTCACTCAGGCCAGGGAGAAGCGATAGCGGCTAACAAGGTTAAAGGGGCGAGAGCAGTGGTTTACTACGGGGGCTCGTTGGACATCATCCGGCTGAGCAGGGAGCACAACGACGCCAACGTGCTCTCCCTAGGAGCAGGCTTCTTGTCAGAGGAGGATGCGTTCCAAGCAGTGAAGCAATGGCTAAGCACACCTTTCAGCGGGGAGGAGAGGCATGTTAGGAGGTTGGCGAAGATAGAGAGGTACGAGGATGAACGTGGCTGAGGAGCGGTTGGAATTGTTCAAGAAGATACTAACCTTTAACCTCAACGTTCAAGGAGAGCGAGTGTTAATAATCGGGGACGAGGGTAAACGAGGTAGGAGGGTGGCTTTCAACCTTAGCAAGGCGTTCAAGAAAGCCGCCGACGAACTCGGAATCAAGAACGAGGCAGTGTTTCAAAAGGCGAGGTCTAAAGGAGAACTGGCAGACCCCTTAGTGGTTAAGAAGCTCCAAGCACTGCCGGACGAGTCAGTGATAATACTGAACGTGTCTGACAGGGTTGGAAAGCTGAACTCAGTAGGGCTTAGCTTTAGGAAGTTCTGCAAGTCGAGAAGGCACAGATTCATATCCTCCTCCAGCCTCGGAGTTCTGAGGGACGACCAGTTGCCACTCTTCCTGAACGCTTACGACGTGGATTACAAAGCGTTGTCACGGAAGGCTAACAGGATAAAAAAGGCGTGGGACAACGCCTCCGAGTTAAGGGTTACCAGCGCGGCTGGCAGCGACTTCACGTTCAACATTGAAGGCATGAAAGCAGTGGTTTCAGACGGCGTCTACAGGGAGCCAGGCACAGGGGAGAACCTGCCAGGGACAGAGGTTAACATAGCGCCGAGAAAGGACAACGTGGAAGGGGTTATAGTGATAGACTCCACGATGC
>CAZTPT010000124.1:0-2552 GCA_964615705.1 uncultured Methanosarcinales archaeon | reverse complement strand
CTTTACTCAAGCGCCTCTCTTTAAAGCATTCCTTTTCTCCAAGACTTCCTCCACGTAATTAACGTTAGCCCCCTCGCTGCAGCCGAAGCCGTTGTAAGCCCTCAACGCTCGTTGATAGTAAGACTCTTTCCCCGGAGCGGAGGCGTAGCTTAAGTACCTTGTTTGGTAGTATGCGTCTTTACAGTACTTCTTAACCTTCTCCCTGAACTTAGACGCGTCCTTGTAGGAGTCGTAATACGTCTTCAATATCTTGAACCCGCACCTCACGTTATCCCTTAAACGAGTTATGTCCAAGTCCTTGCACAAGTCCCTAACTGTTTTCTCGTTCACCTGCATCACTCCGAACGAGTCCTCGTTGCTCAAAACATTTCCCTGAGCATCGCATTGCTGGTAACTGCTTTCCTGCCACGCCACCGCTGCCACTAATTCGTAAGGGAGGTAATCGTTGTTCTCGTTAACGACTTCTCTTATCACGTTTTTCACGTCATCCGCGCTCATCGCTTGGTCTTGCTCGCTGCATTTCGCAGTCTCCTCTTCTAGGAGGGAGTTTAGGAAGTCCACGCCGGTCTCCCCCCCTGCTTGCAGCTTAGCAACGAAGCCTATTATGAGTAAAACGAGAGCCACTAACGGAACAATCATCCACCTCAATTCCTCTACAATCATGTTTCAACACCCGGCAGGGAACACCTTGGCGATAGCTTTGCACCCGACGTCTTTTAAGGAAGGCATTAATAACAGGAGAACAACCAAAACAGTAACTGCTAAAACTATGCTTACAATCGTCCACCAAGAAGAAGAGCCTTTCCTGAATTTGAACAACACCATCCCCTTCAAAAACCTACCCCTCCTCTTTTATATTTATCGGTTCATAAGAGCATCCGAGACCTTTAAGCGCTTCTTCGTTGTATTCCGTCAACACCACTAGTGAGAGCCATTCAGGGGCGGATTCCTCGAACAAGATAGCGGCGGGTATTGCGCTAATCGCTCCCCCCGCAGCCATTATCGCGCCTCCAATAATTCTGAACCCTGGGATTGGAACGAGCAGGACAACCCTTCCAACAGCCATTACTCCTAACCCCGCCTTCCCGATTAATCCAACGCTCACCCCTAAGAACTTCTTCTTCGTGTAAGTTGAACTCACGTCTTTGATAAACTTGTTTCCGTGAACGGTTAGGAAGAGGACGGCGTAGTCCTTGTCCCTGTCTATGCTCAAGAATGACTCCTCATTCTCCTTCAAGAGTTTATCCCAAACCTCCTCGAACTGTTTTATCTCTTCTGGCGCGTCTTTTGAGGAATACCCTGACAGGTAAGCAGCGTAACTCACCCCTCCTCCGGGGATGTCGTTGGTGAGGAGGTAATCTGTTAATCCTTCAAGGTCCCCTCCCTCTTTAAATCTTAACACGCTACAAGGGTGGCAGAAAACGCCAGTGCCTTTGAACACCCTCTGCTTTCCTTCGAGGAAGGAGTACCAGCACTTGCGCATCTCTTCAGCAATCACGCCTAACTGCTCTTCAGAGCCCCCCTTAACCTCTACCTGCCTCACAGGGCACCTGATCTCGGACGCTAAGGTGTTAGCGCTGTACTTTAAAGACAATGCGTGCTTCAAAACTTGCTGCCTGCACCCTTCCTCGTCCATCGCGGCGTTGCTGCCCTCGCTTATCTTCTTCACTAAGAAAAGGGCTATTATTAGGAAAGCTATTGCTAAGACCATCCAGGTGATTACTGAAGATCCTTTAGTCGAATTCATAATCGCAATAATCGCTCTCGGAGTATTCCTTCGTTGTGGTTATGAACACTTTTTGAACTGCTTCGTCTTTTGAGAAGGGGTTCATGTTGAAGACCGGCTTGTTCGTGTAAGCATATACCACGACGTATTCCTCGTCGGTTTTGAAAGCGTCAGGGACTAGGTTGGCGAAGTCTTCCTCTCCGTACAGGTATTCCGCGTAGCTAGCGCTGCCTTTCAGAACAGGGTTTGAGAGGTAGTCGTGGAAGCCTTCAAGTTTTCCCTCTTTCACGCCTTTAAACCTTATCTTCGCGCACACCTTGCAAGCAGTGTCAACCCCCAGGTCTGCTATTTTCTTGGTTAAGGGGTCGTTCTTTCCTTGGCCGAAGTAGTCCCAGCAAGCTTTCAAACGCTCCGCTATCAAGCTGAACGCTATCCCTTGCTCCACCTCGGTGCTTGTTATCTCCACTTTCAACGCAGGGCACTGAAAGCTTATTATCCCTTCCCCCTTTGAAGCTACTAGTATGCTTGCCTTGCACAACGCGTCGTGTTTTTCAAAGTTGTAACCTTTCTGGAACGACTTTATCAACAAGAGTGCTGCTATAACAGTTGCTAGCAAGAGGATTATGCTCACAAGTCCTATCATTTGAGCCTTCTTCAACCAAAGCCACCTATGAACTTGTAAATCATTAACGCGGTTCCCAGCAACACTGCGAGGTAGAGTATTATGGTAGCTATTTTTTCATAAGTGAGTTTTGAACCCTCTGCTTCCATTGCGTTAACGCTTAGAATTCTCCTTATTAAAAGTTCCGATTCACTTCCAAAAGTT
>CAZTPT010000123.1:0-2589 GCA_964615705.1 uncultured Methanosarcinales archaeon | reverse complement strand
TTGAATTCAAAACCTTGAATATAACGTCCGGCTTCCCCTTTATTTCTACTGATATCTCTTTTTTTATTCCTGTTCCTTCTTGACTCACTAAGAATTTAAGCTTGTACAGGCCGGAAACAGCCCTTCTGTCAACGGTTAAGTAGTAAGTGTTCTGCCTCTTACATCCCGGGCAGAGAGGGAATTGTTGGTTGAGGTCTTGACTGGCATACTTTAAGATGAAAGGGGATTTATCTATTAACTTCACCGAAATATCTTCTACTGAGTCTCCTTTATTGTAAACGCTTATGCTAACAGTTAAGTCGTTTCCAGGGTAAACTGGTTGCGGAGAAATATCTTCTTTTACGAGTTCTATGTCTCGGAGAGAAGCAATAACAGGGTTTGAAAGGACAATGACTGTCAAAAGCGCTGCTAACGCAACGGAGTGATTCTTCAAATCCACTGACAACACCTCTTTTTCTTAGTGATTGATTGTACTATTACCCTGTTTTGACTTCTTTCATTTCCTGAGGGGTCTGCTGTTACTCCTTGCACAGAGCCCTCCCAACTCTGTATATTGCTATGAAAGCGTAGGACCACATAAAAGGCATCCAGAGAGGTATTCCGAAGAAGGTGGGATTGGAATAACTTTCAAACCCTATTAGTTGCGCGCCTGCTTCTATGAGTATCCCCAAAGTCAGTCCTATAGCTACGAGATACGCCTCTCTCACATTTCTGCTTGGCACGAGCAATACCAGTATTGCTGCTATAAAGATTAAAGTGAGGAGAAAGTTGTTCTTCCAGAACAAAAACACGCTTAAAAAAACGAGGAGGGAGGTTGCTATTTCCGCGAACAGGTTTCCTTTATTCATTGCGTCGTTATTAGCGAGGGTGGTTTTTATAATTTTCTCCTTTAACCAGCTAATAGTCACACACTCACTTTGTTAAGCCTTAAAGAGTTAACAACCACTGAGATTGAACTTGTCGCCATAGCTATTGCTGCTATCGCGGGATGTAGCAAACCGAAAAAGGCGATCGGAATGGCGACAGTGTTATAGCCGTACGCCCAACCAAGGTTTTGCTTTATAATCCTCATCGTGCTCCTGCTTAGCTTTACTGCTTTCACAACGCTTGTTAAATGACCTTGAACCAAAGTGATGTCTGAAGATTCTATCGCTATGTCCGTGCCTGTGCCTATAGCTATGCCCACGTCTGCCTGCGTCAAGGCGGGGGCGTCGTTGATTCCGTCCCCCACCATGGCAACTACTTTCCCTTCTGCTTGAAGATTCTTTATCTCGTTCGCTTTGTCCCTGGGAAGGACGTTGGCAAGAACTTTTTCAATCCCCACCTGCTTGGCTATCGCCTTGCCCGTCCTCTCGTTATCCCCTGTAATCATCACAGGCGTGATTCCCATCCTCTTAATAGTTGCTATTGCTTCCTTCGAGTCTTCTTTCAGCGTGTCCGCCACTGCTATGACGCCCGCAATTTTACCGTCTACGCTTACCAGCATGGCGGTCTTCCCCTCTGTTTCCAACCTTCTTTGCTCCTCCGCCACTTGGTTGAAGTCTACGTTGTTCCTCTTCATAAACTTTTGATTTCCAACTAGGATTTTCTTCCCCTTAACCTCCGCAGAAACTCCTTCTCCTGAAGTTGCTTGGAAGTGTCTGGGCGCTTCAAGGGGCAATCCTTTAAGATTAGCAAACTTAACTATAGCTGTTGCGAGGGGGTGTTCTGAACCTTTCTCCGCGCTTCCTCCAAATTCTATTATATCTGCTTCTGTAAAGCCGTTCGCAACTACCACCTCCGTTACGGTTGGTTCTCCCTTAGTAAGGGTCCCTGTTTTGTCAAGCACTATTGTGTCTAGTTTCTGAGCCACTTCTAAAGCAGCAGCGTGCTTTATGAGTATCCCGTTCTCAGCTCCCTTTCCAGTTCCCACCATCACCGCGGTGGGGGTTGCTAAGCTTAACGCGCAAGGGCACGCTATGACGAGCACCGCTATTGCTGCAAAGGCGGCGAGGGAGATAACTCCGAAAGAGGGATTAACCCATGGCAAAAATTGGCTTGCCCACTTAGCAATTCCTATGAAGAAATCTGGGAAAGCAAGCCATAACGCGAACGCAAGAACCGACACTACAACCACTACTGGTACGAAATAACCCGTGACCTTGTCCGCTAGTTCTTGAATAGGGGCTTTGCTTCCCTGAGCCTCTTCAACCATCTTAACAACTTGAGATAGGAAAGTGTCCTTTCCAACCTTTGTGGCTCTTACCTTTAGCAGTCCTTCCTTGTTTATGGTCGCGCCTATAACCTCGTCTCCTTTCTTCTTCCTCACCGGCATAGACTCTCCTGTAACCATGGATTGGTCAACGTTGGAATCCCCTTCCACAACGATTCCGTCAGTAGGTATCTTTTCTCCCGGCTTCACTATCATGACGTCGTCAACTCTTACTTGATCCACAGGCACCAGTTTTTCTTTCCCGTTTACAAGTATTAACGCGTTTTCTGGTTTAAGTTTCAGCAGTTTTTTTATTGCTTGAGAGGTTCTCCCTTTAGCCTTTGCCTCCAAGTATCTGCCGAGGACGTGGAAGAACATAATCATTGCTGAAACAGAGG
>CAZTPT010000122.1:0-2593 GCA_964615705.1 uncultured Methanosarcinales archaeon | reverse complement strand
GTCCGTGGTTTCCACCACGACTCTCCGCCCCTCCATTCTTAACTTGTTTAACTCGTGCCTTAGCGATTCTAATGGGTGGAGCTTGGTTTCCTCTTTTCTGAGAACGTTTTTCAACTCTTGAAGCGTTATCGCAGAGGTCCCCACCTTCCCCACGGCTACGCTTGCAGCAGCGTTGGCTATCATCGCGCTCTCCACGAGGCCTGCTCCTGCAGCGCTGCTCAGGGCCAGGGTTGCTGTGAAGGTGTCCCCTGCTCCTGACACGTCGTACACCTCTCTTGCCTGGGCGGGTATGTAGTTGTGTTTTCCTCTCTTGTCAAAGACTGAAACCCCTTCCGCGCCCCTGGTTAGGAACAGGTTTGTTCTTAACTCTTTAACTATCTTCCTCCCCACTTTTTCAATAGTTCCCTCGCCGGCGTAGCTCTTCGCTTCTTTCAGGTTAGGAGTGATGGCGAAGACTTCTCTGAACCAGTGCATGTGTTCTGGCTTCGTGTCAATTATTGCTTTGTCTTTGTACTTCTCCAACATTCTTGCTAACTCCTTCGTTACGAAGCCTTTGTTGTAGTCTGATATTATGATTTTGTCGAAGCGTTGCCTTTTAATTTTTCCCAGCACCTTCTTGGCTTCCTCCCTCCTTAATTGTTTCAACTCTTCGAAGTCAACCCTTATGACTTGTTGATTCCTGGCGATTATCCTCGTCTTCCTTATAGTCTTGTAGTTCTCGCTCTTCAGCAACCAGTGCTTCACGCCTTGCCTTTTCAACTCTTCCTCTAACTCCTTCCCTGCTTCGTCCTTGCCAATCCTTGTTATGAAGAAGCACTTCCCTCCAAGGCTTTTCACGTTGTTGGCAACGTTCGCGGCTCCGCCCAGCCGGTTCTCCGTGTTGGAGACTCTTAACACTGGTATGGGTGCTTCAGGGCTTATCCTCTCCACGTCTCCGAAGACGTAGCTGTCTAGCAAGGCGTCCCCTATTACTAAGACCTTTGCCTTCTCGAACCCTTCTAGGAATCCCCACAAGTTATCCATTAAGCACCCCCTCCCCTAATAGTAATTGTTTTTGCCTCCTCCCTCACCCTTTCCAGGGGTTGTACTTGTTTATGGAGGAGTACTTCTTCAACCTTGTTCTACGCACCTGCACCACCAGTGTATTATCGTTATGTGGGCTTCTTGAATCCTCGCAGTGTTTCTTGACGGCACTACTATGTTCACATCCACTCCTAAATCGTTAACCGCGCCTCCGGCCTTCCCGTTCAAGCAAATGGTTTTTAAACCTTTGCGCTTCGCTGTTTTCAACGCTTCCAACACGTTTTCAGAGTTCCCAGACGTGGTTATTCCCACCAGCACGTCTCCTTGATTGCCCAGGGCTTCTACTTGTCTTGAAAACACTTTTTCAAACCCGTAGTCGTTGCCCGCTGCTGTTAGGTTGGAGGTGTCAGTTGTTAGGGAGATTGCGGGTAGTGCTTCCCTGTCTTTCTCAAACCTGACGACTAGCTCGGCGGCTAAGTGTTGGGCTTGCGCGGCGCTCCCTCCGTTACCGCAGGTTAAGACTTTACAACCCTTCCTCAACGCTTCTTTTATTAACGACAAGGCGTTCTCAGCGTCGCTCCTGCACTGGCTCATCGTTGCCTTCATCACGTCTTGGTGTTCCTTAATCGTTTCCTCCCAACTCATCCTCTTCCTCCTTTTAAGAGCTTCACAGCTGTTTTGAAAACTTCTTCAACTGTTATGTTGCTCATGCAGTTGTGCGGGGGTTTTTCAAAGCTTCCGAGGTGGGGGTTAATCACGGGTTCGTGCTTGCACTTGTAAATCGCCGCGTTCCCCTTCCCGTAAGGAGCGAATCTTACAGGAGTGTTTGGTCCGAACAAGCCTATCGTCTTGGCTCCCATGGCAGCCGCTACGTGCATCGGGCCAGTGTCGTTGCTCACGTACAAGTCAGCGCGCTCCGCTAACCTGAACAGTTCTTCTTGGGACAGTTTACCCGCTAAGTTCTTAACCACGCCTTTACGCTTGCAAAGCTTCCTTATGCTTTCCACGTATTCCTTGTTCTTCGCCAAGTCAGGGATGAGAACGAGGAACCCTGTTCTTGCTAACTCGTCTGCCAGGGCTGCGAACCTCTCCTTGGGCCACGCTCTGTACTTGGAAGTTTCAGCAGTGGTGGTGGTTAAGCAGGCGAGCGGCTTCTTTGAAGGGTTGAGCTTCTCTAGCAAGCGGTCAACCTTGGATTTGGCTTTCTCGGAGTAGCCTAGCTTTACTAGTTTCTCCGGCTTTGCAGGCTTCACCTTTAACGGTTTTAACAAGTCCAGGTATGTTAAAGCTATGTGTTGCTCGTCGTTGTACCTCACTGTTTGGTCGTACAGCTCCGCCCTCGCGCCGTGGGAGTAACCTATCACTCGCTTCGCTAACAGGTTGGCGAGAATTGCTGACGCGTTCAGGTATGGTTCTAAGTCGAAGGCTAAGTCGTAGCTTTTAGCTTTTAGAAGTATTGACAGAGCTGTTTTCGGCTCTAGCAAGGCAACCTTGTCTATGAATGGTTGGTGTTTGTAAACAGCGGCGTTCCTCTCTGTGCAGCGCACTTCCACCTCGCACTCTTTAAACC
>CAZTPT010000121.1:0-2626 GCA_964615705.1 uncultured Methanosarcinales archaeon | reverse complement strand
GGTTCGTCCAAGTGGTAAGTTATCAGGGGGAGTTTTTCCAAGTAGCGGTAGCGAAGGGTTAGTGATGAGTGAGCAGCGCGGTAATGCTTGGCCACCTCGCTAGCAACGGAGGACTCATCCCCTATAACGTCTCCTTCAAACCTTAAATTGTAAGTCTTCACTTCCCCCAAGCCCTTGGAGGCGTAGTTCAACACTACGGTGCTGTCCATCCCTCCGGACAAGAAAACCCCTACCGGCACGTCAGCCATTAACCTCTTCTTCACAGAGTCCTCTAAAAGCTTTGGGAGCTTCTCAACCCTTGCCCCTCCTTCCTTAGGGTTTTGAACGGACCAGTACCTCTTCCTTCTCAACTCCTTCCTCTTCAAGTCCAGGGTTAAGTAGTGGGCTGGGGGGAGCTTGTAAACTCCTTCCAGGATTGTTTCCTCTCCGGGGACGTATCTTAAGCCCAGGTATTTCACGAGGGATTCCTTGTTCAAGCGCTTCTTCGGGATTAATTCGAGCAAGGCTTTTAATTCGGAGGAAAAGGCGAATCCCTTATTTGTTAAGCAGTAGTAGAGGGGTTTCTGGCCCGCCCTGTCCCTTGCTAGGAACAACTTCCTAGCGTTCCTGTCGTATATGCAGAACGCGAAGAAGCCGTTAAGCGTTTCCAAAGTTTTCCTGAAACCCCACTCTTCGTAAGCGTGTATTATCACCTCTGTATCAGTCCTTGACTGGAAGTAGTGGTTCTTCAGCTTCTTCTTAATCTCTTCGTGGTTGAAGACTTCCCCGTTGTAAACAAGAACGATTCTTCCGTCCTCGTTGAACATTGGTTGCTTCCCCTTCTCGGACAAGTCTATGATTGAGAGCCTTCTGTGCCCCAATGTCACGAACCTGTCAGAGAACAACCCTTCATCGTCGGGCCCCCTGTGGCGCAATGATTGGTTCATCCTCTTAACCAAGCCTTCGTCCCTCCAGGTAAAACCGTTAATCCCGCACATCTTGTTTCTCGCATACAAAGAACAGCCCTGTCCCTATTGGGAACTTGAACCCTTTGATTAAAAGATTGTTTTCTATCCTCATAGCCCTTCGTATTAATTCGTTAAGGAAGAGGGGGGTTAAGGAAAGCGAGTTTTTCTTCTTTCCGAACAGTTTTGACTGTATTCTCTGCACAGCGAATATCAGAAGTGAAGGTATGAATAGGAAGAAGTAGCGATAGCTTAGTTGCAAAACTTTGAACTCTTTTTCCAGTTTTTGACGCAACTCTTTTTTAGAGTAACGACGTACATGGTGAGCTAACTCGTCATCAGTTGACCATAAGTGTTTATGAGCAGGGGAAGTGCCTATGAATAAACCATTCTCCTTCAAGACTCGTTTCACGTTGTGTATGCAGTCTTCATCATTCTTTAAGTGCTCTAATAATTCTAACGCTACTACGACGTCGAAAGAGTTGTTTTTTATCCCTTTCAAAGTCGCAGCGTCCTTCTTCAAGAGTTTAAGCATTCCTCTCTTCCTCGCGAGTTTCAAGGCGTGGGTGCTTAGATCCACTCCTGTAACAACCCCGAACTTCTTCAGAGCTGTGTAGTTCAGCCCTGTGCCGCAGCCAAGGTCTAATATTTTCAGGTTTTCTCTGCCGTTGAACCATTTCTTCAGCGCTTTGCATAACAAGTCCCTCCTGGAATCAACGTACCAAAAATTATCTTGGAAGGAATTGTATAACTCAAAGTTTGAAAGTTCCATTGCTACCCCTTCTTGCTGATTATTTCTGCTAAGAGCCCGAAGAAGAAGACTTGGAATGCGAGGAGGAATAATATTATGCTTAAGCCGCCGAGGTAGTCTTGCTTGAGGACGTCCCTCACCCCTCTGAGGATGGATGCGAGGAGCAACGCGGCGCTTAACGGGACGAAGAACCTTAACGGTTTGAAGTAGAGCGCTGTTCTCACCACGGTGGCGAAGAAGCGCACCGTGTCCCTGAAAGGAGCTATTCTTGACTTCCCAACCCTTTCCTTGTTATACCTTATAGGGTGGAAGACTACTTTGTAATCTTTGGAGAGGAACGCCATTGTTATGGTGGATGTGAATGAGAACTTGTCTGGGAGTATGTTTAGGAACTCTTCTGCTTTCTCCTTGTTGAAGACTCGCATGCCCGAGTTTAAGTCTTTTATCCTTGACTTGGTCATGAACCCTGCCAACTTGTAAAGGAAGAACTTAGGTATCCTCCTAGTGAAGGATTGGTCTTTCCAACTCCTCTCAGCTATGACCATGTCAGCTTCGTGCTCGGCAAGTTCTCTTATTAAATTGTCAAACTCTCCCGCGGGGTAGGTTCCGTCAGAGTCTATTATCCCTATGAAGGGGTGCCTTGCCTCCTTCATCCCTGTTTTTAAGCTCGCGCCGTAACCCTTGTTCTCCTGGTGCTTGATCAGCTTCGCTTTAGACCTGGGCAGGGAGTAGTTCTTGGAGGAGCCGTCGTCCACAACTATTACTTCGTGCTTCAACCCTTTAAGCTTGTTCAGGGACTTGTTCACTTCCTCAACGGTTTTGACAAGCACTGCCGGGTCTTCGTTGTAGCAGGGTATTACTACGCTGACCCCTTTCAGAGAAGCGCCCCCCTTCCTCATCTTCAGGAATAACTCGTCTCGGTTATATAAAT
>CAZTPT010000120.1:0-2657 GCA_964615705.1 uncultured Methanosarcinales archaeon | reverse complement strand
CGAATTACAATGTTAGTGAGAATAACCATTGGACGCCTGCAGATAATAAGTCAACGCAATAACCTTAAGAGTTTCAATTCCCTGACAAGCATTCATAGGCGTAGGTGCAGGGATATCATTACCCATTCTTTTCATCGCAATTGTTAGTTGAGTTGCAGAAGTAGTCGGAGCAGCAACCGAAGCCGCCGTTAGGCTGGGAAGTGTTTTCAACACAGGTTCGCTCAGGGCACTCTACAAAGCCAGGGGGCCTCAAGTCCAGGTAGGTGTGAGCGCCCACCCTCTCCACATTGCAGTCCCCGTTAGTGACTTGCCAGTTAAAACTCCTGGCTAGGTATTCGTAAGTGCTTCCCTCAGGCCTCAACACCTCCCCCACGCATTTGGAGGAATTAAGCGCGCTTATGTCTCCTCCGTGCAAGGCTAAGTTTTGAAGGGTGCATTCTTTGAACGGGTCTGCTGCTTTAACGCTCGGTATTAACAACAATGCGACGAAGAAGGTTGTTGTCAGCGCTGCTTTCCTCAGGAATCCCATCATCAACCCCTTTTTTAAACCTGTTCGGGATTACTCCTGCTTTACCTCTATAAATAGTTTTCCGTTCAACCCTTTCGTTTTCACTCCCAGTCAAGAGCGTTCTTAGCGTTGGAGGGGTGTATTCCGAGAACTCGGGCGAAGGCTTTCAACTCTCTAGGAGCACGCATCTCGCTCGGCTTGGAAGCGAAGCTCGCCACCACTATTCTCGCCTTGTACTTCTCGCAGAGCTTCGCGTTCTGCATCATCCTTCCTAGTAGGACCGCATTCTTGGTTCTTAACAAGCGGTTGAAGTTGAACGCGACCTTGACATTGTTCTTAGCAGCTTCTCTTGCCAGGACGTGGTTCAATCCGGAGACGCGTTGGTGAGGTGTGTCTTTCTTCTTTGCAGTTTCCAAGTCGTAAGCTAAGCAAACCCTTTTATCCTTCAACGCCCACGGCGCTGTGGCGAAGACGTAGTTGAAGCGCTTCTTCTTCAAAGGCACTTCTCCCTGCTTCCCCGCCAGCCCGGCGCTCAACGCCTTAACCCTTGGCTTCCCCTCTTTGTACAAGAAGACCAGTTCTGAGTAGCCCAGCTTCCCAGCCATTTCTAGGAATGATTCCTCGTTCCCGTTAGGGATTACTATGTCCCTCGCCACCACTTTCGAGAATGTCTTTGAGTATAAAAGTTTTTACACCTTCGCCTTCAGCAAGGGCATCGCGTGTGAGAGGTAGAGATCTCTGTCCTCGTAGAACTGCTTCGCCTGCTTCCTGATCAAAGCTTCTGCTTGTTCGTTGCTGAGCAACTCTACTTGCTCAGCGTAGGAGTAAACCCTTCCCGCGTAGAGGGTCATCGCGCAGTCCAGGAATCCTTCCACGTTGGTAACGCTTTGAAACACTGCTAGCAACTCGTACACCAACCTGCTCCAATCCTCGTGGGTGATGTGCGGCTTCCCCTTCTCGAACATGTCCTTCAAGTAGTGGTAAGTGCTTTCAGGTAGCAACGCGTTGAACAAGTGTTCCTGCTTCGCGAATCCTTGGATGAACTTGTGCCTTAGCAACTCCTTGTTAATGCTCATCTCCTGGTACTCCCCGGGCACTGGCTCGCCTATGACAGGCACTTCTTCCACCCCTTCCACTCTGGCTATGAAGTCCTTGCTCTGGTCTATCAGGGTGAACAGGCTGAAAACCACTTGCCTCAGCATTTCCCCCAAGTCCTCGCCAGGGTCCTTCACCTTGTGAACCTTGCTCCCCAGCGGAGCGCTCCCTATACGGAAGTTTCCAGTTACTGCGTGCAAGCTCATAAATACGTCTATCCCGTACTCGTAAGTGGCGGAGAACCACTCGCTGTCCAGCCAATGCTTAGCCAAGGCGGGAGAGAAGGAGAAGTCCCCCCCTATGGGTTGCCTCAAGTCCTTTCCGAGCAAGCCGTAGAAGCAGGGGTATATGAAGTGGTTAGTGATTGTGCCGTCAAACTTGTTCCTCTTGTACAACGGCGTTATGAAGTCGTAGCCCTCCAGTATTGGCTGGGCTAAGAGTTTCACCCACTCAGGGGTTATGCTTTTCAAGTCGGCGTCCACAGTCACGCCGACCTTAGCGCCGCTCTTAACAACGGTTAAGAACAAGTTCTTCATGTTCCTGCCCTTCCCCTTCACGCCTGACGGGGTGGATATGTACGCCTTCTTCACCCCGAGGGTTTCAGCGTTGAGAAAGTTGTGCTTGGTGTTGTCTGGGGAGTTGTTGTCCACGTTTACTATCAAGCAGGACTGGTTTGGGAAGTGCTTCTTCAAACCTTTCGCAACTGTTTCTGCAACGAAAGAAACGTTCCCTTCCTCCTTGTAAGTGGGTATTCCCACAACGATGTCGTAGCCGGACAAGCTTTCCTCACACCTCTGCTTCGCTGCGTGGCTGAAAACCGTTCTTGCACCAACTATTATTTAAAGGTTTCCCTCTTGGGGCGTGCTGCTTGCTCGCGACGGGTTTGGAAGAGTTATGAGTCGTGATTTTTTGAGAAGGGTTTCTTTCCACAATTTATCCTTTCCTAACCCTTGGTTTTGATATCTTTGATATCTCTGATATCAATAAATTTTATATTTTATGATTTATTCACTACTATTTGGTAAATGCTTGTTTGGTGTTGTGTGAAATGGAA
>CAZTPT010000119.1:0-2659 GCA_964615705.1 uncultured Methanosarcinales archaeon | reverse complement strand
TTGTTCAGAAGCTCCCGAGAAGTCCATCCTGGAAGCTTCCCTGGCGCATAGGTATTCAAAAACCTTTAAGAGGTTGTAGTCCTTCTCGGTAGCGGAGAGGAGTAATCCTTGCTCCTCGCACTGCTCTGCTGCTTGGTAAGGGCTTAGGGAAGCCGCTCTTTCCTCCAAGCACACCGAGAGCGTCCTCTCCTGCCCCGAGCCTTTCAACCCCACCTCTACTATGGGGAAGCACAACCCTTCGTCAATCCCTAAGAATTTCCCCCTCAAGCTGTAGTGATGCCTGAACACCTCGTTAGCTACTTGTTCCAGGCTCGCCGCCTTGACCTGCTTCAACTTGTAAGTGACGAGTTGGAAGTCGCCCAGCTTTGCATAGCTGAACAACACTTGCTTGGTGCTCCCAACCATTCCTTGCCTCTCCACCGCTAAGGGTAAATCTTTCTTTTTTAAATAGGTAACTATTGTTTAATGGTTAAAACATTTTAAAAGCTTCTTCTTTTTTTCTGTTTTAATGCCTTTCCATGACAAGCCTCTGGGGAGAGTTCTTGAATTGCTGAAGACTTCCCCTGAAGGGTTGGAGGAGGGCGAGGCTTCTAGGAGGCTAAGGGTTTACGGCTTAAACGCGTTGGAAACCGGCAAGCGGATTTCCAAACTTGACATCTTCTTAAACCAGTTCAAAAGCGTTATCATACTAGTTTTAATCATAGCAACCATCATCTCCGCAGCCCTCGGGGAGTACTTGGACGCCTCGGCGATACTGGTCATCTTGTTGCTGAACGCCTTCCTCGGCTACTTGCAGGACTACAAGGCAGAGAAGGCCATCGAGGCGTTGAGGAAACTCACAGCTCCCAGAGCAACGGTGCGGCGCGGAGGCAAGTTAGTGGTGGTGAAGGCGGAGGAGTTAGTTCCTGGGGATGTGGTGTTGTTAGAAGCAGGGGACAAGGTCTCTGCTGACTTGAGGATTATCAAGTCTGACTACTTGGAAGTTCAGGAAGCAGCCATTACCGGTGAATCTGTGCCCGTGAGCAAGAATCCTGAACCAGTGGATGGCTCCGCTGCTTTGAACGAGCAGAGCTGCATGGCTTTCTCAGGAACCATCGTGACTAAGGGGAAAGGGGAGGGCGTGGTCGTTGCTACCGGGATGCACACCGAGATCGGCAGGATTGCTAAGAGCATCCAAGGAGAGGCCGAGAGGACGCCGTTGCAGGAGAAGCTAGACAGGCTTGGGAAAAAGCTGGGGTACTTAACCATTCTCATCACGGTGTTCATCTTCCTCACAGGGGTGTTGATAGGGGAGGACTTGTTGAAGATGTTCTTAACGTCGGTCAGCTTGGCAGTTGCAGCAATCCCTGAAGGCTTGCCCGCGGTAATCACTATCTCTCTCGCTTTCGGGGTTAAGAAGATGGTGAGGAAGAACGTGTTGGTTAGGCGTTTGCCAAGCGTGGAAACCTTGGGGAGCACCACGGTCATCTGCACGGACAAGACAGGCACCCTTACCAAGAACGAGATGACCGTGGTGAAGGTTTACTCCAACGAGGAAGTTGTGGAATTGACTGGGAGCGGTTACCAGCCGAAGGGGAAGGTGCTCGGGGTTGTGGAGCCGTTACTCTTCAAGGCAGGCGTGCTTTGCAACGATTCAGAACTGGTGAAGAGCGACTGGTCCGTGTTCGGCGACCCAACCGAGGCTTGCCTCCTCACAAGCGCGGGCAAGGCGGGGATTGACTTCGAACAGCTTAGAAAGGAGTGCCCCAGGATAGGGGAGGTGCCCTTTGACAGCGAGCGGAAGTTGATGACCACTCTCAACCTAGTTGACGGTGAAAGGGTTGCCTTCATGAAGGGGGCTCCTGAGAAGGTTCTGGAGAGGTGTAGTTACAAGTTGGTCAACGGCAAGGTTTCCCGGCTCAGCAGTAAGGACAAGGACGAGGTGTTAAGGGTTAACTCTGAATTCGCTTCCAAAGCGTTAAGAGTTCTAGGCTTCGCTTACAAGGAAGGCGTGGAGGGGTTAAACCCGAGGGTTGAGAAGGGCTTCGTCTTCTTAGGCTTGCAGGCGATGATTGACCCTCCCAGAGAGGACGCGAAGGAAGCGGTGAAGAAGTGCGAGAAGGCAGGCATAAAGGTGGTGATGATAACAGGGGATAACAAGGAGACCGCTGTAGCCGTAGCGGAGCAACTCGGCTTGAAAGGCGTAGCGATAGAGGGGAAGGACTTAAGGAAGGATTACTGGCTTAGCAGGGTGGAAGAAGTATCCGTTTACGCGAGGGTGAGTCCGAGGGATAAGTTGCTGATAGTGGAGGCTTTGAAGAAGAAGGGGCACGTGGTGGCGATGACTGGTGACGGGGTGAACGACGCCCCAGCCCTTAAGAAAGCAGACATAGGGGTGGCGGTCGGCTCGGGCACAGAGGTTGCTAAAGAGGCGAGCGACATGATACTCACAGATGACAACTTCGCCAGCATTGTAAACGCGGTTGAGGAAGGCAGAGGCATATTCGACAACATTAAGAAGTTCGTGAATTACTTGTTGTCCAGCAACTTGGGCGAGGTGTTGTTCTTCCTTGCGGCGATACTCTTCCTCGGCTTCAAGAAGGATTTGGAAGTCCCGTTGTTCGCCATCCAGATACTCTGGATGAACCTCGTCACTGACGGCTTGCCAGCCTTAGCCCTT
>CAZTPT010000118.1:0-2725 GCA_964615705.1 uncultured Methanosarcinales archaeon | reverse complement strand
GTAGAGCCATTTATAGATGAGGTCGTACATCCCCTCGTAGTCGAACAAACCCTTGAACCGTATCTCGAAGGGCTTTAATGAGTGGCTCTGCATAAGGATTTCTCTTTAGAACGGATTATTTAAAGTTTTTTAAAATCACTTCAGCCGCACAACTTCTAAGTTCTTCGGAGCCACTGTTTCAATCCTGTAAGCCTTGTGCACCGAGCTGGCGAGGTCTAAGCACCTCCCGCTCTCGCCGTGCATGGTTAACAGCTTCTTCGGTCTCGGGTTGCAGTTCCTCACAAAGTTCATCAACTCCCTCCTGTCAGAGTGGCCTGTTATCTCCAGGCGGTGGACTTCCATCTTGAGAACCACCGTTTCTATCTTCTGACCGCGCTTGTAATTGATTTCCCTCAAGCCTTGAAGTATCCTCCGCCCAAGGCTGCCTTCTGGCTGGTAAGAGCTGAATATCAAGGAGTTCTTAGGATTCTCTGCTAAGAGTTTCAAGTACTCCACGCTTGGTCCGCCGGTCAACATGCCTGAAGTCGCCATTATCACGCAGGGACCTGTCTCTTCAACTACTTGCAGCCTCTCCTTGGACCCTTTGATCCTCTTAATGTTCTCCATTAGGAAGGGGTTGTTGTCCTTCTGGAATATCTGCTGCCTCACAGAGGAGTTGAAGTACTCTGGGTAAGCGGTGTGGATTGCTGTGACGTCCCACACCAAGCCGTCTATGAATATAGGAACGTCTCCCGGAACCCTTCCTTCTTGTATTAAACGATGCATTAAAACTATTAACTCTTGAGCCCTCCCGCTTCCCAGCACAGGCATTAATATCTTCCCGCCCCTGTTAAGGGTTTCAGTTATTACGTTGCTCAACATCTCGTCTTGCTCCCTAGGGGGTGGGAGGGCGTTGTCCTTCCCTCCGTAAGTGGCTTCCAGCATCAGGGTTTCAAGCCTTGGGAAGCGAGTGACTGCGGGGCTTAAAAGGCTGGTTTTGGAGTACTTCAAGTCTCCTGAGTACAGCAAGTTGTGCAAGCCGTTGCCTATGTGTATGTGCACCATGGCGCTTCCTAGGATGTGGCCCGCGTTGTAAAGGGTTATCCTGACGTCAGGCGTTATGTCTGTTACTTCCTCGTAGTCCAGTGTTATGGTGTGCTTCACCATCTCTTTAATGTCGTCGCTACTGTATATCGGTTCTTCTCCCTCGCTCCTCTGAATCTTTAAGAAGTCTAGTTGCAGCAAAGCCATTATATCCCTGGTTGGTTCGGTGCAGTAAACAGGTCCTCTGTACCCGAACTTGTACAGGTAAGGGACCAAGGCGCAGTGGTCTAGGTGGGCGTGGCTTATTATGACTGCGTCTATCTCCTTAATGTTGAACTCAGGAGCTTCCAAGTATGGGTAAGCGTTGTTAGAGTCGCTCATGTCCATTCCGCAGTCCAGTATTATCCTGGACTCAGGGGTTTGCAAGAGAAAGCAAGACCTTCCTACTTGGCGGCCTGCTCCGAGGTAGCTTATCCTCACCCATTCGTCCTTCTTCTTCCTGAGCCAGCCGTTGTAAATTCTTTTCCCAGTCTGGTGGAGGAACTTCCTCCTGTAATCAGAGTTCTGGTACAGAACTGCTCGGATGTTCTCTATGAGGGCTGAGCGTATAGGGGGGTTCCTCTTCACCACTGGCACCCACAAGGTTTCTTCCCTTATCCTTTTCAGGTTCTCACCTTGCTTCCCTATAGCAACGCCTGGCTTGTCAACCTCCACAACAACTATGGACCTTTGAGGGTCGAAGATGACGTTGCCTATGCCAGCGTCATCCCCCATTATGGTTTTTATCTTCTCCTCTGCTTTCTCCACGTCCAGGCACATGGAGGGGTCTGGCCTGAGCTCCACCCTCTTCTTGATAAAGTTAACGATCTCCCTTATCAATCCTTGATCGTTGAGGAAGAAAGACTTGTCCTTGGTGTAAACCACTATGTTTGCTCCTTCAAAGCTTACGTCGCTAACCTTCTCCCTCGGCAAGTGTTTAAGCACTTCTTCTATAATGTCTGCCATACAGTCCTTTCACCTCTTAAAAGCGTTGAGTTGTTTGAGAATGCTTTTACTCCAGCTTCAAGTCTAGCTTCTTCTTCAATACCTGCCTAACACCTTCTTTGTCAATAACGAAAACGTCCACTCCTTCCCCGCTGGCAGAATCTCTTTGCAACGCCGAGTTGATAGCCTTGACGGCTAGCTTGACGCCTTCAGTCTCTGACAATCCTTGCTTGTAACTCCCTTCCAGCAAGCCGTAAGCAAACACGCTGCCTGAGCCGCTCGCGACGAAGTCGTCAACCTCCACCACCGAGCCGTCTGGGAATATGTCGAAGAGCCTTGGCTTGTCGTCAAACCCGCCTAGCAAGAAGTGGGTCACTCCTGGGAAGAACTGCCTCACGTTGGAATACACGAGGGTTCCTAAAAGGTTGGCCGCTTCCCTCACCGTGTTGCGGCGCATCGTTCTTATCTCTTTAAGCTTCAACTCCGCCTTGATAAGCTTTGTTAAGAGTTGGAGGTCTGAAACGCTTCCAGCAGTGGTTAAGGCCATGTTGTCAGCCACTTTGTGAACCTTCAAGGTTTTCTTGTCCGCTATGAGGGTTCCCGCGGTTGCTCGCTTGTCAGCTGCTAGAACAACGCAGTCCTTGCACACCAGTCCTATCGTCGTAATCCCCAAAACCCGCAGGAAGCCAGAAAAGTTCATCACCATCAAAGGGGCAGC
>CAZTPT010000117.1:0-2753 GCA_964615705.1 uncultured Methanosarcinales archaeon | reverse complement strand
GGCAAGTACACACCTATGGACATGGAGTGGGCGAAGGACGGAGTCACTGGCGACTTGTTCATCGTCCAGGCAAGGCCGGAAACCATTCACGCGTCTAGGGATTACTCGAAGGTGGAGAGGTACAAGTTGAAGCAACGCTCCAAGGTATTGGTGAAGGGGAAATCCGTTGGTGAAAAGATAGGCTCTGGCAGGGTTAACGTGATAAAGAACGTGAGTCACATAACAGAGTTCAAACCCGGCGAGGTGTTAGTCACTGACATGACCGACCCTGACTGGGAGCCAATCATGAAGATAGCCAGCGCGATAGTGACTAACAGAGGCGGCAGGACTTGCCACGCAGCCATTGTTTCAAGGGAGCTGGGCATCCCTTGCGTTGTTGGCACCGAGAAAGCCACTCAGGAGTTAAGCACCGGGCAAGAAGTGACTGTGGACTGCTCGCAGGGAGAGGAAGGCTTGGTCTGGGAGGGCTTGTTAGAGTTTGAAAAAGAACTCTTAGACCTTGGAAGCATCCCTGAAACCAATACTAAGGTGATGATAAACGTTGGCAACCCGGAAACAGTGTTCAACCAAGCACACCTCCCAGCAAAAGGGGTTGGCTTGGCAAGGGAGGAGTTCATAATAAACTCGCACATAAAGGTTCACCCCTTAGCATTGCTAAGGTTTGAAGAAGTCAAGGACGAGGAAACGCGCAGAGTTATAGAGGAATTAACCAAGGGTTACGAGGAGAAAGCGGACTACTTCGTTGACAAGCTAGCTCAAGGCGTGGGGATGATAGCGGCGGCTTTCTACCCGCACCCAGTAATCCTAAGGACTTCTGACTTCAAGAGCAACGAGTACGCCAATCTTATAGGCGGGAAGTACTTCGAGCCAGAGGAGGACAACCCAATGCTTGGTTGGAGAGGCGCCTCCAGGTACTACGACCCAAAGTACAAGGACGCGTTCGCGTTGGAGTGCAGGGCTATAAAGAAGGTGAGGGAAGAGTTCGGCTTGAAGAACTTGAAAGTCATGATACCTTTCTGCAGGACTGTTCAAGAAGCGGAGAACGTGTTGAGAGAGCTGGAGAGGAACGGCTTGAAGCAAGGAGAAGACGGGTTGGAAGTGTACGCGATGTGCGAGATACCTAGCAACGTAATCCTCGCGGAGGAATTCCTTGAATTATTCGATGGCTTCAGCATTGGGAGCAACGACTTAACCCAGCTAGTGCTAGGACTGGACAGGGATTCAGAGTTAATAGCACACGTCGGGGATGAGCGCAACCCCGCAGTGCTTGAAATGATACTCCGCGTGATAAGGGTTGCTAACGAGAAGGGCAAGTACATAGGGATATGTGGCCAGGCGCCTTCAGACTTCCCCTTCCACGAGTTCGGAGAGAAGCTAGTAGATGCAGGCATCAAGAGCATCTCCCTCAACCCTGACAAAGTGGTTGAGATGCTTTTCAAGATAGCTGAGAAAGAGGCTTCGCATGCGGATTAGCAAAGTCTTCGCCAGGCAGGTATTAGACTCGAGGGGGAACCCGACAGTGGAGGCGGAGGTCTGGGCGGGTTCCTTCAAAGCGCGAGCTATCGCTCCCAGCGGTGCTAGCACTGGGAGCTACGAAGCGTTGGAACTCAGAGACGGGGGGTCTGCTTTTAACGGAAAAGGGGTTTCCTCCGCTGTTAGGAACGTTAACGAGTTAATAGCTCCCAAGATTTTAGGGATGGACCCTTCAGACCAAGCAGCGGTTGACCAAGCAATTATTGAATTGGACGGGACCCCTAACAAGTCCAGGCTCGGAGCCAACGCCACCGTCGCCGTGAGCATGGCTTGCGCGAGGGTGGCAGCTCTTTGCAAAGGGCGGGAATTATTCCAACACTTGGGAGAGCTTTACGGGAACCGCTCCTTCAAGCTCCCAACGCCGTTCATGAACGTGATAAACGGGGGCTTGCACGCGGACAACTCCTTAGACTTCCAAGAATACATGATAAGCCCGAGGGCTGAGAGCTTCAGCGAAGCTTTAAGGATAGGGGTCGAGGTTTACCACTCTTTAAAGGAGGAGTTGAAGAAGCTGCCAGGGTTCAAGGCAGGGGTGGGGGACGAGGGAGGCTTCGCCCCTGACCTGAGCTACGAGGAACCGTTCAAGGTTCTCTCCAGGGTTGTTGAGAGGCTTGGCTACTCCAAGCAAGTGAAGTTGGCAATGGACGCGGCAGCCTCCACGCTTTACAAGGACGGTAGCTACTCTTTGCAGGGCTCCTCGCTAAGCGTTGAGGAGTTGAGCAACCTCTACTTGGCCTTGGCTGAGAAGTACCCCCTTTCCTCTATTGAAGACCCTTTCCACGAAGAAGCCTTCAATGACTTCTCATCTTTGAAGAGCAAGCTTGGGAGGAAGTGCTTGATAGTGGGCGACGACCTCCTCGTCACGAATCCTGACAGGGTGTTGAGAGCTGCGCGGGCGGGGAGCTGCGACGCGTTGTTGTTAAAGGTGAACCAGGTAGGCACGGTTACAGAGGCCTTTGAAGCCGCAAGGATTGCTAAGAGTCACCGCTGGAAGGTGATGGTTAGTCACAGGAGCGGGGAGACCGAGGACTCATTCATAGCAGACCTAGCGGTCGGGATAGGCGCTGAGTTCGTAAAAGCAGGGGCCCCTTGCAGGGGTGAGAGGACTGCTAAGTACAACCAGTTGTTAAGGATAGAGGGGTTCCTGAACGGTTATTGAAAGTGAAGGGTTAACCCTTCAATAATAGTTTTAAATAAGCAGGGTTTTCCCTTCCTTGGAT
>CAZTPT010000116.1:0-2788 GCA_964615705.1 uncultured Methanosarcinales archaeon | reverse complement strand
GGCTCTCCCACTAATTAAGATGAGAGGTTTGAAGACAGGCGTTGCCGCCGCGTTAATCCCCGCGTTGCTCCTCCTAACCGGTTGCGCAAGGGTTGAGGAAGGCGGTGTGAAGCAAGCTATTAACCCGGTTAAGGCAAAGAGCATAGAAACTGTGATGGATGCCGTGAGAGCGGTGGAAGTATTGGACGAGGAGTTCAACACTAGTTACAAGGAGGAAATGGTGAACAAGTTATTGCTGAACACTACGCGGATAGAGGAATACCTTGAAAGGTTGAAAGCGTTAAGGGAGGGGGTGAAGCCTGCGAGTGAGAAGCAGGGGAAGTGGATTAGTTGGTGGCTCGCTGCGAGGGAGCACATGCTTCGCTCCCAGTCGTACTTCCAAAAAGCCTGGCTCGGCGTCGGGGAGAGTGGCAGGGCGTTGGACGGTTTCACCTGCAAGGACTTTGAAAGAGTTCAAGCAGCGACCACTCTCTACGAGAAGGCTTGGCTTGCAGGGTTGAACGCTACCAAGCTGCTCGACTCGTTAATGACTGAGGACGCGGAGCTGCGAAGCGTGATAGGAGTGGGAGAGGAGAAGCCGTTAATATACTACTCAGACTTCGAAGGGTTGTACAAAGAAGTTGAGGCGAACGTGGTTTCAATGAAGAAGTTTTGCGGCAAAACGGTTAAGACCACGCATATAAGGTTTAAAGGGGTGGATGAGAGTGGAGCTTCCTAGCAGCATGGACGAGTTGGTGTACTTCACCAAGCGCTCCTTTGAAGAGGGCAGAGTCACTGCGTGGGCGCGCAGGGCGAAGTGCCCTGAGTGCGGAGATGCTTTGATGGGGAAGCCTGTCCGGAACGGGAAGTTGTTGGTTCGAGCAAAGGAGTACGAGTGCCCTCGCTGCGGCTACTCCGAGTCCAAGGAGGAGCACGAGGCGAAGCTCTTCTTAGAAGCGGTTTACACCTGTCCGAGCTGCGGCGAGGAAGGCAGCTATAAGGGTCCTTACAAGAGGAAGAAGTATAAAGGGGTGCCTTCCTACATAGTGGTGTGCGAGCACTGCAACTCGGAAATACCATTGACTAAGAAGATGAAGGACGTCTAGCCGTAAAAGCTTATCCTGTCAGCGCTGCACATCACTGCTAACAACACGGACGAGTCTTCCTCCTTTAATCGTTCCAGGTTTGACAAGTCTTGCTGGGAAGCAACGCATCGCAAGTAGGGGTGGCTGTGAAGGCTTATAATGGTGCCTGGAGGGCAGGGCTCAGACACTACTTTAAACACTGTTTTAAAGTAAGTCCTAGGAATTGTTACTCTGCCAACCCTGTACTCAGCACCGCTCAAGCTTCCCAACAGGCACGCCTTGAACTCGCTCCTCTGACTGGACTTGAAAAGGGAAACCAGGAGTGGCCAAGTGTTGTTCTCAAAAACCACTGTTTTACCGTCGTGTTCGAACACGCCCCTCCCCTGCTCGCTTTCAAACAAGCTCACCACCACTTCCCTAACTGAAGGGTTTAACACTGAGTAACTAATCACTAGGAGCGCTAAGGCTAACCCGCTAACAACCCTCCACGCGCCACCCCCTTCCTCTTCAAATTCTCCCTCAACGATTAACTCCTCCTCGCGGGTCACAAGGGAGGTGTGTGATAAGTTTTAAATAAAGCTTTCCACCACCCAGGGGAGGAGGGGCTGTAGTGTAGCTTGGTCTATCACTCGCGGTTCGGGGCCGCGCAACGGGGGTTCGAATCCTCCCAGCCCCATCCCAAAGCTATAAATAAGGCGCTTGTCAACCCTGCATTGATGGCCGACGTTTTAGTCTTCGGAGCCCACCCTGACGACGCGGAGTTCGGCATGGGGGCTTCCTTGGTGAAGCTGAGCAAGGAGTTAAGCATCGCTATCTGCGTGTTGACCAACGGCGAGGCGGGGACTTACGGGAATGAGGAGTTAAGGATTAAGGAGGCACGGGCAGCTGCAGAGGAGATAAACGCCTCCATAGAGTTCCTAGGTTTGAAGGATTGCTCGGTCACTGACAACTTTCAAGACAGGTTAAGGATTGCCAGCGTTATAAGGAAGCACAAGCCGTTAATACTGTTCGCGCCGCACCCTTCCAGCCAAGGCTCTTACGAGGACGGCAGGGCTCACCCCGACCACTCAGCAACCGGCCTCTTGGTGAAGGCCGCGGCTAGGTATGCAAGGTTCAAGAACTTGAAAGGAGTGAAGGGGGATCCGTGGAAGGTGAAGCACTTGTTCTACTACATGGTTCCCAACGCTGAAAAGCCTGACTTCTACCTGGACGTGAGCGACTCGGTGGATGAGTGGGAAGCGGTTGCTAGGAAGCACAACTCCCAAACCGCGTTGAAACAGGGAAAGGTTTTGGAGTGGTTAAGAACTGTTAGGAGGATGAACGGGGCTAGGGTTGGCGTTGAGTACGCGGAAGCCTTTGCTAGCGACAAGGCGTTAGTGTTGAGTTTCGAGAAAGGGTTCAAGGTGTTGTGAAGCAGCGGAAACATTAATAAACAACTCTCTCTTCCAACGCGTTCATGGAGGTATACACCTGCGCGTTGCCATACGCGAACGGACCAATCCACATAGGCCACTTAGTGGAGTACGTCCAAGCAGACATACTTGTGAGGTTCGCGAAGCTCTCAGGCAGGAAGGCTCTCTACCTGTGCGCGGACGACACCCACGGAACCCCTATACAGTTAAACGCTGAGAAGCAAGGGTTAAGACCTGAGGAATTTGTTAAGCGCTGGTTCGAGGAGCACAAGAAAGCGTTCAAGTTGTTCCACGTCGAGTTTGACAACTACT
>CAZTPT010000115.1:0-2798 GCA_964615705.1 uncultured Methanosarcinales archaeon | reverse complement strand
CGGATCCCGCGGTGATTGCGAACTACGCATTGTTCGAAGAAGCAGGTAAGGAGGTGAAGGTGATACTCACAGGGGACGCTGGCGACGAGTTATTCATGGGTTACGACCAGTACCGCTTCTTCCACTGGGGGTGGGTACTCAGAAACCTCCCGGAAGCATTCTTAAAACTCATAGTCTCAGCGTTCAAAGCAACCCCTAAAAAGGTTTTAAACCTGGTCTACCCTTACGCGGAAGTTACCGGCAAGGGGATGAATGAAAGGTTTAAGAAATTCTTGCTAAGCATAAAGGAAGACCCCGGCGAGGCGTACGCGGAGATAATATCCATATTCGACTACGACGAGAGGGAGGAACTCCTAGGGTCTTTGAAGGAGCACAACTTCAAGCTGGGAAAGCTTATCAATCCTTACTTCTCAAAGAAGAACCCTCTGCTCAGCGTTTCCAACTACGACTTTGAAAACTATTTGCCGGAGGACTTGTTGATGAAGCCTGACAAGACAGGGATGGCTCACTCTGTAGAAGCCAGAAGCCCCTTCCTAGACTACAGGTTGGTAGAGCTTTCCAGGACGCTGGCCTCGAGGGAGGACTTGAAATCCCTCGCTGGTGCGAAGAAGTTGTTGAAGGAGTCCCTCAAGGAGGAACTACCAAGCTTCGTTCTTAAGCGTAGGAAGCAACCCTTCAGCGCCCCGCTCCAAGAATGGGTTAAGGTCTTAGAGAAGGATTGCAAGAAGCACATAAGCATCTTGGCAGACGCTATCGGGTTGAACAAGCGTTACGTGAAGCACTTGTTCGCAACCCTTAACGAGTCACCCTTGCTGAGGGCGAGGCAGGTGTGGAGCCTTTTCATACTAGCGTTGTGGCACCAAATATTTATAGAAGGGAAGCCTGTTGAGAGTGTTAAGGTGGTGGTTAGTTGAAATTCCAAAACTACAAGTACGAAGCCTTGCTAGTCCTGGCGCTGGTAACGCTCTACGCCAGCATTAACTTGATGCTGGTTAACCCGATGAAGCAACTCCCCTCCCCCTTGTACGGCGGGGACTACTACTACCAGTTAGGCTGCATAAACCACGTCTTGCAAGGAGGGAACCCCTTCAAGAATTGCAACTTGTTAAGCGAGAATCCTGGCTACTTCCCATTCTACACAATCCTAGTAGCTGCTTATGCCAAGCTGCTCGGAGTGGACGCTTTGAGAGGGATGCTCTCGTTCTCAACTCTAGCCTTGGTGATGGCAGTGTTGGCGAACTACGCCTTGTTCAGAACCCTCTTCAAGAAACCCTTGCTAGCAGCGATAGGAGTACTGATAGCGGTAGACACAGCCACCCCCGTCCTTAAATACACCCCTTTCGGCAAGCACGTGATTACTCCTTTGTTCTTGCTCGCTCTTTACAACTTCTACTCCGGGAAAAGTGTTAAGTCAGCTTTCCTCCTCGGACTAGCTTTAGGGGTTGCGTTGTTAACGCACAGCGTCTACCTCCCAGGAGGCTTCTTCATCACAGGCGTCTCCTTCTTGTACTTGTTAAACTCTGAATCGCTTAAAAAACCGAAGCTCTCTGCTTGGAAGAAGAATCTTGAAAAGCTTTGGCAACCCTTCCTCGTGGTTGTCATCGTTTCCTTGCTGGTTGGAATCCTTTACTGGAGCGGCCCTTTAAAGAAAGGGTTCAAGACGTCTCCTCACTACTTAGAGTGGAACGGTCCCGGAGACATGTCTAGAATTGACTTACAGTTTAAAATGTTGAAGGATGTCTTGAAAAGCGTGTTCTTCAACTTTAAAACCTTAGCCGGAGTGGTTAAGTCACTCCTCGCCTGGCTCGGCTTGTTCTACGCCTTCACCCTCCGCAAGTACTCGAGGGAGGACAAGTTCTCCCTGCTAACAACCGCTTCCCTCTTCTTGATAACGTTCAGCTACTTCGTAACCGTGCCGTTGCTAGGAATACACTTCGTCCCGAACTACGTCTTCGACGTGTTCAGAGCAGTGGTTGCCTTGTTCTTGTTGTTCTCGCTCTCAACCACTGCGAAGCTCCTCTCAAAAACCGAGGTTTCAGGAGTGAGGATTGCTAGTTACGCGTTGCTCGCCTTGCTCGTGCTCTTAGCTTACTCCCACGGGGAATTATTCAACAGTTACAAGGAGAGCGACACTTACAAGATTTCCTTAAAACCGTTAAACCCAGCGCTTTTAGAGGCGAAGGAGTTCTTAGAGGAAAACAGCGGGGTGAACGACGTAGTCCTCACCACTAAGGAGGTGGGCTTCGCGATAAACGCGTTGACTGGGAGGAAGCTCGTCGTTGCCAGAAGGGCTCAGAACGACGCCTTTGAAGACATGGACTCCAGGGAGTTAGACGCCGCTGTCATGCTGTACGGCAACAACGCGTCGTTGATTTCAGACTTGTTAAAGAAGTACAGGGTTAAGTACTTGTACTGGGACACTTTCTGGGTTAGTTCTGAGTACAGGTTTGACAGTAAAGGCAGGCTTATAGGATGGTTCGACCCTTTAATGGCTTTCGACGCTCCTCAGAACAGGGATTACCTGGAGAGGAACAACGTCTCCTACCTCGCGCGGAACACGTACGTGGATCCTTCCCTCAGGTCAAAGTACCACCCCAGGTTTGACTTGTTATTAGTCTCCCCTGCTAATTACAGGAGTTTAGAGAAGCCGTGGAGGCCCGCTCTCGACAACTTCTTAGAAGAAGCATGGTCTAAAGAGTCAGGGGGGAGAAAGGTTGTTGTAATTTACAAGGTTAATCCCACTTAACCTTCCACACAATGATTCTTTGACCGTTCACCCCTGTCTTGTCTGAGTACTT
>CAZTPT010000114.1:0-2843 GCA_964615705.1 uncultured Methanosarcinales archaeon | reverse complement strand
CATTCCAAGCCTCCGAAACGTGAAACTCCAAACCCATCAAAAACACTAAAAAGAAAAACACATATAAAAAAGTTTCGTTTTTAACCACTGAAAAGTGAATCAGCATCTGTTTCTATATAGAAGTTATTTCCATCCTTTAACCCCTCTGAGAGGCACGAAGGCGCAGGGAAAGAACTCTTCTCTTCGGAAAGAGTTCTTTTTCCTAGTAATCCTTACCAGCACTTGGCCGAACAAGTCGCCAACCGGCGCTACTAAGCACCCGTTGTTCCTTAACTGCCTCAGCAGTTCTTCCGGGATGCTCGGAGCCCCTGCTGTCACGATGATTGCGTCGTACGGCGCCTCTGCCGGGTAGCCCGCGCTCCCGTCCCCAACAACGACTTCGCAGTTCTTAACTCCTAGCTTCTTCAAGGTTTCACGTGCGCGCCTCGCGAGTTCGGGTATTATTTCAACGCTAACCACTTCGCCTGCGAGTTTGGAGAGTATGGCTGCTTGGTATCCTGAGCCCGTTCCTACTTCTAAAACCTTTCCTTCTCTCTCTGGGTGGAGGAGTGCGGTCATCACCGCTGCCATGTAGGGCTGGCTTATCGTTTGCCCGAACCCTATAGGTAACGGCTTGTCCTCGTAGGCGTGTTCTTTCTGCTCGTCTGGCACGAATTCCTCCCTCGGCACTTCTAGGAATGCTCGCAGAACTCTCTCGTCGGTTATGCCTCTCGCTCTGAGTTGCCCCTCCACCATCCGCTTCCTTAACTCTTCAAAGCTCTTCACAGGAGAAGTGTGTGTTTTGATTCATTAAAAAGCTTACCTGGAAGAGTCCGCTTGCCTTTCCAGTTCCAGCTTCTTGGAAATCGCTAGGGCTTGGTTGCTGTTGTTGTAAGCGTTTAAGAGCTCCTCTGCCAGCGCTTCAGCCATGCTCTTCTTCTTCCTGAAAGCGGATTGGTACGCTCCTTGAACGAACAACCTTAAAGCGGTGTCCACCCTTCTCTGAGGAGCCATCTCCACCGCTTTCGGGTACCTGGCGCCTGCGTACTCCACCGTTATTATCTCTTCTCTCGGAGCCGCGTTCTCTATAGCTCTCACCAGGACTTCCACGGGGTTCTTCTTAGTCTTCCCCTCCACTATGCTTAACGCTTCAAGGACTATGTCGTAAGCCTTCACTGCTTTCCCGGTGTTGTGCCCTGAGCTTATGAAGTGGTCTCTCCCCTTGTGGCCTGGTATCATAACCTTGTTGATGAGCCTCTCCACTATGAACGTCTTGGACTTGTGGAACCGGTTGCCCGCGTACCTCGCCCCTGTCTTGGGAACTATCCTAGGGGTGAGCGTGATGTAGTTCTTCAACCCGGGGTCTTTCACCTCTATGCCTGAGCAGTCCCACTTGTTGAATGCTAAAACCTTTTGCATGAGGCGCTGGAAAAAAGAGTTATTTAAAAAGGTTGCGAACCCTTAACCCTTCCTCGTGTATATCGTCCTTGTTGGGAACGCGAAGCTCAGCCCTGCCTTTTCAAACCTCTTCTTCACCTCGGTGTTCACCTCGTCTTTTATGGCTAGCACTGAGTCCAGCTTGGTTATCCAGTATATTAGGAGTATGTTGATGCTTGAGTCAGCGAACTCTGTGAAGGCAACCACGCAGTCGTCCCGAACCCCCTCTGTTTCCTTTATTATTTCCCTGAGTATCTTCTTCGCTCTTTCAAGCTTCCTAACAGGGGTGTCGTACTCCAATCCAAGCACTAACTTGACCTTCCTCGCCGGCTCCTTGCTCACGTTCTCCACTATTGAGTCCGTGAGCTTGGAGTTAGGGATTATGAGCATGGTGCCGTCCAGCGTTTCAATCCTCGTCGTTCTCAACCCGATGTCTCGCACCCAGCCGTCAACTTCGCCGCTCAGCTTTATCCTGTCTCCTATCTTGAACGGCCTGTCCACCGCTATCGCTAGTCCTCCGAAGAAGTTTCCTAGCAAGTCCTTCGCTGCCAGGGCGAAGGCTAACCCTCCCAGGCCTAGCCCTGCGAGGAGGGAGGAGACGTTGTAGCCGAAGTTGTCAATTATCATGACTATCGCTATGCTTATGACTACGAATTTAACTAGCTTCCTCATCAGGGGGAGGAGGTGGTCGTCCAACTCGCTCCTCGTCCTCTCCGCTAAGGGTTGCACGTAGTTGGTTATCAAAGCATCTATGAAGTTGCTCACAAACCAGGCAATGTTCAAGGTGAAGAGGGCTGACAAGGCCTTGGAGGTTAAGCGTTCAACAAGGGGTGTCATTGTGAGGAATTCCTTCCCAGCCGCGACTCCTCCTAGGAAGAAGAGGAAGACGAGGGGCTTCTCCATGAGCCCTAGTAAGAGGTCGTCTAGCTTGGTCTTCGTCTTAGCGCTCATCTTTTTCAAGAAGGACTTGTTGAGCCAGGTGAAGAGCTTCCCAGCTATTATGCCTAGGCACACTGCTCCTAGGAAGTAGAGGTATTGGTAGAGCGTGTTTCCGAGGTAGAGCTTCATGAGCGGTGTGGGGGGTGGCTTGGCTTTAAATAGTTTTACAACCCTCTCAGGTCTAGTTCGTGTTGCACTATTGTTAGTGCTTGGCTTGCGAAGTAGCTCGTCTTCCCCAGAGACACGGGCAGCGTTGCCTTCCTCAAACGCTTCAACTCTTTTCTGGGTATCCCTTTGTGGTCGCCTAGGATGAAAACAGGGTTTTCTTTTATGTCAGCTTCCCTGATGAAGACTCCTTTAGGGTCTAGGAGGTAAACATTTCTTCCTCTTTCTAAGAGTTCCGAGACAATGGCTGTGAAGGGCTTTTTCTCCGCGAAGCAGTTAGGGAATGCTTCCACCCTCCCCCTCGGCTTGCACTTGTACAGTAT
>CAZTPT010000113.1:0-2875 GCA_964615705.1 uncultured Methanosarcinales archaeon | reverse complement strand
ATCAAGCTTGCCACCGATGAATAAAGCTTTATTTAAAAAAGTTTCGGTTCAAATCACGGTGGTGAACAACTCGCCTGTCACGTTGTGAAGGGGGGCGATGGCTGAGTCGTTTCGTCTGAAAGTGATGACTAAGCTCACTGAGTTCTTATCCCCTTGAGGGAGCGCCACTCCTAAGGTGCAAGTGAGGTTCGCCTTCTTGCCAAGCCCTATCTCTAACGGCAAGGGGTTGCAAGATACCAAGGGCTTGTCTTCCTCTAAGCTGTCAACAGCAATTATTCTTATCGCTTTGGCGAAGTTGTTCCTGAACAAGAAGCTGGCATTGGTCTCCGAGCCGCTAGTCCTTAGGGAGTAGTCGTCGCATACTAGTTGGGGGCCGAACCAGCACTTGTCAGGGAGGAACTGGCTAGGGTTTAAGAGGCCGAAGTAAGCCAGGGTCCCTATCCCTATCAGAACTATTAGCAACACCCAGCCGTAAGTGGTGAGGAATTCTAAGGCGACTTGTCCTTTCTCTCTGCGAGGGCTCATTGCACGGTGGCGTAGAGTTCTCCCTCCGCGGTGTGTTCAAAGCCGCCTGCTTCCTTCTTGTACTTGATAATCACTGATAGCTTTCCCTTGTTACCGCTGGTGAACAGGTTAGCGATTGAGGAGTGGTCGCAGAACAAGTCCACCTTCTCCTTCGGCTTCCATGGATAAGGGTTGCTGCCGCTGGGAGTGTTCGTGCTGTTGGGAAGTTTCCCTATTGCTGAGGAACCTTCTTCATAAGTGCATTGAACGCTGGTGACCTGGATGGTTTTGCCAAGGTTTTGTATCATCTTAAGCGTCAAGTTGCTCTCTGTTAGCAAGTGGTCGGTGCAGGAAAACTCTGGTGGGAAGTTACACCTGTCAGGAAGAAACTTGCTCGGACTCAGCACGCCGAAGTAAGCCAGAGCACCTATCATTATCAGTATCACCAAGAAGGCCCATCCGTACGTTGTCAGGAATTCAAGAGCTGCTTGTCCTTTCCTCTTCATGCGCATCACCTTTCAAAACAGTTTGCAAATGCTTTAAGCGTTAGTTTAAACGAATCTTTACAGGTTTTACTATATTAATCTTTCGGATTTTTTTCACTGGACCTGGGCGTAAATCCTGCCTTTAACCGTTTTCTCAAGGGCTGCCTGATAGGTTAACACTATTGAAACCTCTTCTCTCACGCCTGGCTTTAACTCCAAGCCCCCCTTGCATTCAAGCTTCACGGACTCGCCTGGTTCAAGGTAAGCGTTTGAAGGAGTGCAACTAGCCGTTAAGCCTCCTCGCTCAGCCCTGGCCTCTTTCACCAACACCTTTCCTCCTAGCTCGTTTTGAATTATGAGAGCTACAAGGTCAGGGTTTCCCGCTTTCAATAAGTGGTCTTTGCAGTGGAACGCTTGTTGGAACAAGCAGCTCTCAGGCAGGACTTCTTCAGAGCTGAACAATCCGAAGTAAGCTATTAGGAGTATTAGCAACGCCCCTACTCCGAGGGCCCAGGCGTAGAGTTTTAACTCTTCAAAAGCGGTGCTGCGAGTCATTCCTCCTCCCTCAACACGTGTGTTAAAACTATTAAGAGTAGCAAGGTGTTTAGGAACAACAAGGAGAAGTTGGCGAGGTCAAGGTTGGAAACATTGCTGGAGACAGAGCCCATCTTCAACGCGAACGCCAGCGCTGTTGAGAACGCCACCACTACTACCAGCGTGAGTATTAACTTGTGCTGGAGCTCTGCAGAAGGCTTCATAAAGGTGCTTTGGAAAAAAGGGTTTTTAAATCTTTTTCTTCACCCAACTATTATGCCTGAGAACAAAGAGCTTATTATCTCTGTGAAGAACATGTAAAACGCTAACGAGCCTGCTATGAATATTGGGATGTATTTCAAGCCACCCTTCACGTCTCCCTTCTCAACTATGGACACTATCATGGAGGAGAAAGTCGCTATTATGATTAGCGCTGCGTAGGAGAACATCCTGAACGACTTGGGGGAAACCGCTGTTTTCCCAAAGGTGAACGGAACTGTGCTTGCCTGAAGGCTTCCGGACAGGTTCTGGGAAAAACTTGATATGATTCGGAGCAACTGGTGCGATATGCCGAACAAAGCTGGGGCTATGAAGACTACTATCGCCGTTATGAATATCATGTAAGTAGTGGTGGACACTCTTAACTCCTTTTTCAACTCGCTCGCCTTTTTCAAGTTGTCCACAAGGTTGTCAATCACGTCAACTATCCTTCCTCCTCCTTCCAACTCGCTGATGAGCAAGTCAATAGTTCTCTTCAGCAATGGGGAGTCGTACTTGTCCGAGAACTCTCTCAAAGCGTCTTTCACGTTGTGCCCCGTCATCACGCTCTTGGAAACTATTGTTATCTCCTTCGCTAATACGTCGAACTCCGGCTTTATAGCCGCCCAGAGGGATTTCTCAAAAGCCATGCCTCCCTTCAAGTTTATGGAGACTAGTGAGAGGTAGTCGGGGAGTTTGTCTTCTAACACCTTCGTCCTCTTATACACCTTGACGTTGAAGTAGAAGTAAGCGGTGAGCCCTAGGACTAAGGCAATGATTGCTTGAGTTGCGAACCAAGACGCGAATGTGGCTAAGAAGAACACAGCAGGGCTTAACCCTTTCAGGAAGGGGTAAAGCGTTGAGAAGTAGAAGAGATAGGTTATGATGGTGGATGCCCAGAACAAAGCTCCGAAAAACGCGTAAGGAACCTCGTCGTAACCCGCTTTGAGGAAGAACTTCTTAATGTTAGGCCTGAACTTTTTGGGGACGAAGGCTTTTCCGAAGAGTTCTGCGAATAACAGGTTTGACGGTTTCATTTCTCACACGTTTATGTTAGGCCTGATGAGCTTGAACACTGTTATGAAGAATAATTC
>CAZTPT010000112.1:0-2875 GCA_964615705.1 uncultured Methanosarcinales archaeon | reverse complement strand
GAACCACGGCTTCGCCCAGGACTACGAGGAAGCCTACCGTCAAGCCAGGCAAGTGTTTGACAAGGAGAAAACATTTCCAAACCCTGAGACACACTTCACAAGCCAATCAAGTTCAGAGGTTGAAGAGTTAAAGTCCAGGATTGCAAGGCTGGAAAGATTTAGGGAGTACGCTCACAAGAAGCAAATAGAGCAAGACTACAGGATAAGCAAGTTGGTGGAGAAGATAAACGAGATGGTGAAGTCAATACAACTCATAGAGCTAAACCAGGTAGGATTCGAGAAGCAGATAGCCAAGCTCAGAAAAGACGCGCCTACCACTGCAAAGCAGGAGAGTGAAGCAGAAAACCAAGCAGAGCAAGAAGACGTCTCGGTAGAAAGCATATTCTACTGCGGGAACAAGTAAAACCCCCTTTCCAAATCTCCCCCGAGAAACACGTCACACGCCGGGCCCTGCCAAGGCTTCTGCTTTGGCAACCCGGCTCACCCCTCACTGGACAAGCACTTAAGAAAACTTCTTAAAAAGAAAGCGAGAGCTTTGACTCATGATTAAGAACACGTTCTGCTTCCTCCCAGGGGTAAGCGTTGAAAAGGAGAGGAAACTATGGGAGATGGGTGTCCTTGACTGGGACTCCTTCCTAGCAAGGAGCAAGGTGCAAGGCTTAGGAAGGGAAGCCAAGATGAGGTGCGACGCGCAAATAGTGAAAGCAGCGAAAGCGTTAGAGGAGAAAAACTCCTCGTTCTTCACAGCAAAGCTCAACTCAGCGGAGCACTGGAGGCTCTACCAAGAATTCCGAGAAGGAGCGCTCTACCTAGACATAGAGACTTCGCTGAGAGGAGAAGTGACCGTTGTAGGCTTGTACGACGGGGAAGTGTTAGTGCAACTCGTCAAAGGCTTCAACCTGTGCAGGGAGGCCTTGGAGGAAGCGTTCTCGCAAGCCAAGCTCCTAGTGACTTTCAACGGGAAGAGCTTCGACATCCCAGTCCTTAAAAAGAGGTTCAACATCAACCCTCCTCAACCCCATCTCGACTTAAGACACGCCTGTAAGCGAGCAGGACTGAACGGAGGCTTGAAAGAAGTGGAGAAAGAGTTATCGCTTTCAAGGGAGCAAGACCTAAGAGGGGGAGACGCGGCGCTTCTCTGGGAACAGTTCGCTTTTAACAGGAACGAGGAAGCACTGGAATCCTTGCTACGCTACAACGCGGAGGACGTGTTGAACCTGGAAGTTATAGCTGGGATAGTGACGAAGCGCTTAGAAGAAGGGTTAAAGAGAGGAATAAACGCGTTTCAAGAGTAAAGCGTCGCTCTCAGGGTCAGGGCTCTCGCAGATAACCACGCCTGCGCACCCGTAATCCCTCAAAGCCATGAGCAACGCCTCGTATTCAAAGTCGGACTCCCCCAGCATCAAGTGGTTCAACTCTCCCTTAGAGTTGTACTCTATGCCTGACACGTGGCAGTGAAGCTCCTTCAAAGCCCGAGAACCAATCCCTGACTCCAAGCAATCCAAGGCTTTGCAGAACTCCTCGTAAGAATTCCAAGCGCCTGTGCGGGCGTGGAGGTGCGCGAAGTCGATGCAAGGCAAGACTTTGTCCAACTCGCTGCTCAGCCTGACAACCTCCTTTAAGTCCCCGAAAGCGCTTCGCTTCCCAGTTAGTTCAGGCCTCACCCAGAGCTTAACGCCGAGCACTTTTAACTCTTCCAACACCTCGCCGAGCCCTGACTTGACAACCCTGAAAGCAGCCTCCCTTGACGAGGAGTGGTAAAATCCAGGGTGAAACGTTACCGAGTAAGCGCCGCACTTATCAGCGGTGACTGCCGCGCTAACGATGCGAGCCTTGCCAGCCCTCAACTTGTCAGGTGAGGAAGAGTTCAAGTTGATATAGTAAGGCGCGTGAGCGGTCAAGACAACGCGGTTTTTAACCCTTGCCTCGTTAACCCTTTCAGCGCTACGCTCCCCCATGCGGACTCCGTACACGAACTCCAACTCCATAGCCCCCAAGCCGAGGCGCCTGCACTGAGCAACTCCTTCCTCGCTGCTCCTACGAGGAGTGCTGCTAGGGATTCCCGCAGTTCCGAACAACAACTCCTTCATCACTCAACCCAGTTCTTCACCTTTTCAAACCGGGCCCCAACCTTGTCCCAGTCCAGGTTTTGGAAGAAAGCCTCTATGTAAGCAGCCTTGTCAGGGCCTCGGTCCCTGTAATACGCGTGCTCCCACATGTCCAGGCAAAGCACTGGCACAGCCCCCCAGAGAGCGGAGCCGTGGTGGAAGTCGACGTGGACAACTTCCAAGCAAGCAGTCCTAGGCCACCACACCAGTAACGCCCAACCCCTCGAAGTCTTCGCCACGCCTTCAAACTCTTGCTTGAATGCTTGGAACGAGCCGAAGTCCTCAACTATTTGCTCCTTTAAAGAACCGGACGGTTCACCTCCGCCGCCGCCTAAGGAGTCCCAGTAAAGCTCGTGCAAGTACATTCCTGAACCGTTGAAGACCAATGCCTCCTTAACAGCTCTTAAATCGTTGAAAGATCCAGAACTCCTCATGGCCTTAACCCTTTCAATGTAAGCGTTCAACCCTTCCACGTAAGCTGCTTGGTGCTTGTCGTGGTGCCACCTAACAACCTCTTCAGAGATGCCTCGCAAGGCGTCGTACTCGTAAGGCAACGGCTTTAAAGACTGCTTCTCCATAGAAAACCACCTCCCAAGCAAGCCGAAGCAACACGCTTTTATAAAGGTTTTCTTTAAGCGTTGAAGACTTTAATACAACAACTTT
The DNA here is from genome assembly GCA_964615705.1 of uncultured Methanosarcinales archaeon. Lineage (GTDB taxonomy): Archaea > Nanobdellota > Nanobdellia > Woesearchaeales > CAYNLP01 > CAZTPT01. The sequence goes on along the minus strand of CAZTPT010000112.1, from coordinate 104 downwards.
TATAAACCACTTCTTCAACTCTCAATTACATGTGGTCCCTCGCAGCGTTAATCGTTGTTTTCTTATTTGTGTTCTTGCTGTACAACTTGGTGAAGAAGCTCTTC
>CAZTPT010000111.1:0-2898 GCA_964615705.1 uncultured Methanosarcinales archaeon | reverse complement strand
AGTTAAGGAATGCTTAAAACTCGAGGGGAGTTCTAGGGATGACTGCTTGTTACTAGTTGTGAAGGTTTCCGACCGGCCAGAGTTCTGCGAAGACGTGGGGAGCGAGTCGTTAAGGGACCAATGCTACCTCGACTTCATAGTTCCTCCCAAGAACAAGGTTTACCTGTGCCCCAAGGTGAAGTTGGAGGAGAACAGGGATTACTGCGACAGGTTCTCAGACCTGCAATTAATGCAGCAAATCTACCAGTCTTAGCCTCCAAACCTTGGCTTGAACAAGTCCCTCCCAGGCGTTTCTTCGTCGTACTTGAAGGTTTCAGCAATGTCCTGATGCGTCGTGACGTCTTCCAAAACAGTTCCTAAAACGTAGACGTAGAGCTTCCCCTTCGCTAACTCCGCCGGAGTGGCTATTAACTCCTGCCCCTTCACCCCGCCGAGTATGATGGTGTCATTGAAAACGGTTTCCTCCACTGTTTCACCCTCAACCTCTTCCTCAGGCACGACCCACTCGTCCAAGGAGTAACCCTTGCTCTTGTTGAAGTGCCTGAACAACACACCCTCCACTGCGTACGTCCCTGGTATCAAGTCAACCTCCACTGACGAGCCGTTGAACTTCGCGAAAGCGGTGAATTCAGGGGGGTCCTCCCTCTCCAACATGATTAATGCTTCCTCGTCGGGGTGGAGTTCTTGCTGGGAAGGGTCAAGGAACCACGCATCCCCAAGGGCGGGGGATAACTTTCTCCAAGCATACTTCTTAACAGTAACGTTCACAGTCCTTGGCTTCAAGAATTGCAGGGTTAAAGACTCGCTCCTCCCAGGGGCAGTTGCTAGAGGGACTGGCAACCCGTACAAGTCCTCAGCCTCACCCGTCAAGGAGCCTCCCGCGCACACTGGCAACTCGGATTTGAAAACTCCGTTCTCGTCAGTGAACCCCACCATGCAGGACTCAGAGCCGCAAGTGAAGGTTAAGAACGCGTCGCTCACAGGATTCCCCTCGTCGTCCCTAGCAGTAACGGTTACCTCTCCCGAGTTCCAACTGGAAGGGTTGCACAGAAGCGTTTGAGCACCTCCCTGCCCCACTACTTCGCTGCTTGAAATGTTCCAATCATTGTTGCGAAGGTTCACCTCTAAACCAAACCTTAAAGTGAATCCTTCCTTGTTGAAAGCGTCAGGGTCAGTGACTTCCACCAATACCGGGTAGGACAAGTCGTATGAGAAGTCGTCAACTCTTAAAAAGTACGGGAGTGGTATTAACCCTCCTGGAACGAGGGGGGACATTTCAGAACTAACAACTCCGTAGCCAACCCCGTTAATCCTCAAGTACAAGGGCCACTCATCCGAGTATTGGAAGTTCACCTTGAGCTTGGAAACGTTGATGCCGAAGGCGTCTTGGAACAAGAAAAGCCTCAGCGTCGCGTAGAAGGAGTCGGTCAACCTGTTACCCGTTAAGGGTATCAAGTCGTTCAACGAGCCCGCAATCCTAGCAGCGCTTGTGAATTCTTGGAAGTCCCTCTTCAACACGTCAGCGACTTCCCTAACCACGAAGACTAATGGCTTGGAAGCAATTGTTGACCCCCCTTTGGGAGGGGGGACTTCCGGGTCGCTGCCAAGAGACCTTATGCTTATAACGTTCAAGCTAGCCTTCTCCAAGAACTTCCCAACACCTTCCCCTTGCAACGCCACAGCCTTGGCAGTGTTGTACACGTTTAAGAAATCCACGGGCAAGGACTCTTCGAAAACAGACACTTTCTTAACCGAGCTCGGCGTGGAGATGTTCAACTCGTACCTCAGCCTCACCAAAACCTTGCCGTCTTCAATCCTAACACGTGCAGACGGGTCGCTGAGCGGCTTGACAGACGCGTCCATGAACTCTTCAAACTCTGAAACGCAGGAAGGAAGCATTCCTTCTAAGTACTCCTCTAACTGCGCCTCCACTTCGCCCACGCTGGGCGCGAGGGAGGAGAAGGCGCACCCAGAGGTGCAGGAGTCATCCCCTTGCATGAAGTACCAGTAAGGTATGAAGGAGCCGCCCACGCGGAATCCCTCACTCCTCGTTGGGAGGCCGGGCACTTCTACGAAGACGTGCCTGGACAAGGAGGGGTTTGAAGGGTCCACGTAGCCGCCGTGCTCCCCAGCCTTGACCAATCCCTGCTTTAAAACTCCGAGGACGCATTGATTCACGAACTCCCTCACCAAGCCGGACTCCTCCTTCTCCGCCACGACCTCCTTCCTCTCAGAGGAAGACTTGAGCAACAACACCCCTGCAACGACTACAACCGCTATTATTGCTAGGAACGCTAAAGCAGTGAATTGCCCCTTCCTCATGGTGCTCCTCCGACTTGGTTGCACAAGTAGTCACCGTCCAGGTAAGCCACGTCAAACTTTTCCTTCCCAGACCTGAACTTTATGCACGCCTCTGTGAAGGAGGCGGTGTCGTTAAGCAGTAACGGGTCGCTCAACGTCTTAGCGTACGGGCCTGTCCCGGCATTCACTTCAACTCGTGACGCCAACGCCTTCTCGCCGGCTCCTCTCAAGACGACGTCAAACGTTATTGAGCCAGTCTTCGGAGGAGATACGAAGACCGTTACTAGGTAGGCGTACTTCTCAGAACCGTCACTCGTCACTATACGCTCCCTTGTACCTTCAACGTGGGCAGCGGTCCTCACAGCGTCACCCCCAACGTTGTAAAGAGCCGCGTTACCACCGCCAGTAGTAATAACTTTGCCCCCGCATAACTTCTTAGCAATGGCTTCTGTCGAGAAATAGTTCGAGAAGAAGTTATCCACCTTGCTCCTCCAACTAAACAGGAAAGTTTTAGCGCTGTCCGGTAAGACGTTGCTGTACAAAGTGTATGGAAGAGCACACGTCTGTATTATAGTCATCTGAAGCTATTGCTGTCGC
>CAZTPT010000110.1:0-2909 GCA_964615705.1 uncultured Methanosarcinales archaeon | reverse complement strand
GGAGCCTTCTCCAAGGTCTCGCGGTTACAGGAGCAGGATGGACTTCGTCTGCGTCCCTGGAAAGCTAGGGTTAAGGGTGAGGGGTTCATTTAGAAAAGTGGTGGACGTGGAGCACTGCAACCTTTTATCTAAACGCTGCAATGACCTCTTAACCAAGGTGAAGAAGGCTTTGAGAAAGCACGGCGTGGAAGGGTATGATTACTTGAAGCATGAGGGGTACTTGCGCTACGTTTCATTCAGAGAGGCTCACTTCACGGGCGAAGTGATGGTGATATTCCTCACCTCTTCACGAGACGCTTTGATAATGCGTGTAATCAAGGAGGTGAAACCGCTCGCTGACTCAGTGGTGTGGAGCGTTAACGACGGCTTAGCAGACGTTAACAAAGGAGTTGTCTTCAAAACTTTTAACAAGCCGTTCATAACTGAGAGGTTTGAAAACGTTAAGTACCGCATAGGTCCTAACTCTTTCTTCCAGTCCAACCCCTTAGTTGCTTTAAAGCTTTACAACGCTGTGAAGAGAGAGGTTAAGGGGAGGGTGCTTGACTTGTACTGCGGCTTAGGGTCAATCTCCTTATTCATTTCTGAGAACGCGAGCAGGGTTATAGGCGTAGACTCGTGCGAGGAAGCAGTGAGCTTCGCAGAGGAAAACGCTGATTTAAACAACGCTGGCAATTGCTGTTTTAAAACAAGCGATGTCAGAGACTTCTTGAAGAGTTTTAACTCTGAGGTAGACGTAGTGATAGCGGATCCTCCCCGGGCAGGGCTGGGCGTGAAGGTGTGCGAAGAGTTGCTAAGACTTAACCCTGAGAAGGTAATACTCGTTTCGTGTAATCCAGCAACCTTCAAGCAAGACTTCTCCTTCTTAGAGAAAGCCTACTCTGTGAAGGAGTTGAGGGCTTACGACATGTTCCCCCACACTCCTCACTTAGAATTGCTCTGCGTTCTGGAGAGGAAGGGTTAAAGGTTTAACCCTTATTCTCGGATAAGTAGAGCTTCACGTTCAACACTCGCGCCTCTTCCAACACCTTCCTCATGATGTCTTGCTCGTTCACCCTCTCCAGGGGAACCACTCTTTTCCCGTTCAACACTTTGAAGTTCCTCCGGTAGAAGAACCCGTCCCTCACAGGAATGTTTCCTTCACCGATGTATTCCGGCTCTATCTTGTTAGGAAAGGTTTCTACTTCTCCACTCCTCAACGCGCCGAAAACGGTTTCTTCCAGGCCGAACTCTTTCTTCGCCTTCTGGTAGAGGTTGAAGGCGTCGTCCCAAGAAGCGTAGAGGTTCCCTTTATCGTCTTCGAGGATTGGGAGGTCGAACTCCACAACTTTCACTCCTTGAACGTCTCTAGCAGCGTATTCCAATCCGAGCTTTCTGAAGTCAGTGGGTTTTCGCTCTTCTTCCCTCGGCTTAACCTTCTGCTCTATCCCGGGCTTTTCCACTTCTCCTTGCTTAACAGCGTTGTTGTAAGCGTTTATTCCTAGATAAGTCCCTATAGCTGCGCCTATCAGGCTCAGAGTAGCTATCGGCTTAGCAAATCTTTGGAAAAACGTTCCGTACCTCTTAGTGAATTCATCCATTTAAAACCACCTTTGCCGGGTAAGAACTAACCATTTATAAACATTTCTATTTTTTACCACTTACAAGTAGATAAGAAGTCACGCCCGGGCTGGGAATCGAACCCAGATGCCCTTACGGGCCCGGCTCTCCAGGCCGGTGCAATACCATTATGCGACCCGGGCACGCCTCCCTTGAGAACCACGCTTTATTAATAAAACTTGCTCCTCAGCAAGTCTAAGAAAAAATAACAAAAAGGAAGAAATCATATTATTATGGCAGAGGTTTTCTCGTCCTTCTCCTCGTCGAAGTCGGTAACGATTGCCTCGGTGGTCAAGACCATGCCTGCTATAGAGGCAGCGTTTTGCAAGGCAGACCTGACCACCTTGGTGGGGTCTATGACTCCCGCCCTTAACAAGTCCTCGTACTCGTCCTTCTTAGCGTTGTAGCCAACCGCTTCACTCTTCTCGCTGGCAATCCTTGAAACCACTTCCGCGCCTTCCCTCCCAGCATTCACCGCTATCTGCCTCAACGGCTCCTCCAAAGCCCTCTCCACTATGGTGATAGCCACTTCCTCGTCACCTTCAACTCGTAAGTCCTTCAGAGCTGACTTAGCCCTGAACAAGGTGACGCCTCCGCCGGGGATGACTCCCTCCTCCACGGCCGCCTTCGTGGCGTGGAGGGCGTCGTCAATCCGCATCTTCTTCTCCTTCATCTCAGTCTCGGTAGCGGCTCCCACCTTGATAACAGCCACTCCTCCTCCGAGCTTTGCCAGCCGCTTTTCCAAGTCTTTCTTCTTATAATCAGAGTCCGTCGCTTCTATCTGAGCCCTTATGAGTTCCTTCCTCTTCTCTATTTCTGCCTTGGAGCCTTTCCCCTCAACAATGGTTGTTTTCTCCTTGTCCACTTCCACCCTCCTCGCTTTTCCAAGCAGGTCAAGAGTGGCTTCTTCAAGCTTTAACCCTTTCTCCTCGGTTATCACCGTGGCTCCTGTGATTGCTGCCAGGTCTTCAAGGATTTCCTTCTTCTCATCCCCGAATCCAGGGGTCTTAACGGCGCACACCTTCAACGCTCCCCTTATAATGTTAAGTATCAGCGCTGCTTGGGCTTCTCCCTCCACGTCTTCAGCAACGATGAGCAACGGCTTCCCCTCCCTGGCAACGCTTTCCAGTATGGGGAGCACGTCTTTCAAGTTGCTTATCTTCTTATCCGTTAAGAGTATGTACGCGTCTTCCAACTCTGCCTTCATGTGCTTAGGGTCGGTGACCATGTAAGGGCTTATGAATCCCTTGTCGAACTGCATCCCCTCAACCACTTCTAGCTGTGTCTCTATGCTCTTCCCGTCCTCAACGGTT
>CAZTPT010000109.1:0-2919 GCA_964615705.1 uncultured Methanosarcinales archaeon | reverse complement strand
ACCCTCGTGCGAGCGATGCTAAGAGGATTTTGGACTACGTCATTCACGAAGTAAAGTTGAGGGCGAGTAATCCGAGGAACTTTAAAGACCCTTCTAAGGAAGACGTTGATTACAACTACTTAGTAAGAGATGACCAACCAGAGCCGCCAATCCCCTTAGAGGAAGTAGAAGCGCTGGAGAAGGAGTACAAGCGGATGGGGTTGGTTGGGGCGAGCAATGATTCCTTCTTGTTCGCTATTAAGAAGAAAGAACCTGGTGAGAGCGGGGAGTTAAGGATAAGTTTAGATGTTAAGTCTCCTTACCGTTTAGACATTCAGAGGAAACTGGTTGAGAAAGCGAAGAACTTGAAATCCTTCAGGGCGGCTAAGACGTACATCAAGCAAGGGAAGAACAGGGAGGACTCCCTCATAACTACTTGGACGGGGACGCTTCAAAAGAGGAAGTGGACGAGGTTATGAAGCGGATAGACGAAATAGTGGATGAGTACTTCAAAAAAGGGGTCTTCCCCTTTGAAAACTTTGAAACTTACAATCCTTTCGGAACAGGCATTTACACCACGGACCGAACCCTCGCGGGCAGGAATACGAGGATAGGACTGATATCTTACAACCCTATAAACTCTTCCGGAGAGGCGTTGGTGCTAAGCCATCCTAAAGGCAAGTGGTCACACGCAGTGGAGACTCCAAACCTGTTCTTAACAGACATTCTTTCCTTCCTGCACAACAACGGAGACCCTGTCCCTGCGGAGGAGGTGTTAGAGAAAAGCGCTGTGCTACTCCCAAACAACAAGTTTAAAGAGTACGTGAAGCGCAAAGCAAGGGTTTCCGGAGAAACCATTTCCGTGGAGACGTTAATCCGCGAAGTGCAGGAATACCTCCCGAACACTTGCCCGAAGAGTAAACTCGTCAGAGAAGCTCCATCGCTCTCTGCCTCGCTATGGTTCTCTCCAACCACTTGTAAACGTGGCCGTGCGGGCTTCCCTTAACTAAGTACTCCACTGCTTGCCTCGCAATGCTTGCTCTCTCAGAAGTCCCTATTATGGCTATGGTTTTCCCGTAAATGGAGATATGCGTCCCTGAAAGCCTTTCCAAGGTTTCACGCGTCTTCCCGCTCCTACCTATCACTCTAGCGCGGACTCTTAACAAGTGGTTCTTGCTCGGCTTTACGAAGTCTTTGATGTTGACGACTTCCAACGAGAAGCCCGGGTTCAACACTAGCTTGGCTGTTTCAGGGTTGAAACCCCTCCCGATAGCGGTTATCACGTCCCTCAGGGTGAAGAGTTTTAAGGAGTCCTCCCCTGTTATGTAGATGTTGCCGTCCTCTGAATCAACCCTTATCCTACTGTGAGTGGCTCTTTCAAGCGCTCTCTTCGTCTCCCCGGACTTCCCTATCAGGACGGCTACTCTCTCCTTTGGAATCCGCACCTCGTAAGAGTAGTGCATAGTTACAAGTCTTCAGCCGTCAAAACGTTAACGCTCCTGGGCTTCACCCCTTTAGAGTCCATCCCCACGACGTGGGAGACCCCTGACTGCTCGCACACGTCCACCAAGCCCTTCTCCACAGTTCCGTCGAAGATGACCGCGTATATCTTGGACTTCAAGCTCTTCACCGTTCCTTCAAGCTCTGACACGGGCACCTTCCCCAGCACTTCCAGGTTTTGGTCTAAGAGGTAAGCGCCTCGGGTGCCGATGAGGTCTTCCAGCATCACTGAGAACTTCTCCTTCTCCTCCTTGGAAACCTTCTTAGCAGCTGGCTTGTACTCCTCTCTCCGCTCCCTCCTCGGCTTGGGAGCACTTTGCTTCCCGTTCATCTCCAACTTGTACTGCTCCGCGGCTATCTTACCCCTCAAGCACTTGTGTATCTCCTTCTTGGTCAACTCTTCCACTTCCTTCCCGTCAGGGGCTTTGGTGATGAAGTCTATCTCAGCGGAGTCCAGCAAGGACTTCACTATCAAGTCGCCACCCCTGTCACCATCCACAAAGACAGTGACTATCTTCTTTTGGCTTAACTCCTTGATGGTTTCAGGGACGTTGGTGCCGTTCATTCCTATGACGTTCTTAAAGCCGTGCTTTAACAGGTTTATAACGTCTGCTCTGCCCTCAACTATTATCACCTCGTCGCTTTCATCCACCGCGGGCCCTGCGGGCAAGCGCTCCCTGCCGTAGTCCTGTATCTCCATCACCCTCACGGAGTAAGCCACTTCGTCAGCCAATTCTTGAGAGTCAGGCATTGAGGTGTCCATCAACTCTTTTAAGAGCTGCTTCGCCCTCTCAATGACTTGGTGCCTCTTGCTAACCCTGACGTCCTCTATCTTCTCCACAGTGACCTTTGCGTTGCAAGGGCCGATCCTCTCTATTATCTCCATCGCAGCCCCTATGATCGCGGTCTCCGCCTTGTCCAGAGAGCTTGGTATGATGATTGTTCCCTGAGTCTTGCCACTCTTAGTTTCCAAGTTCACCTCTATCCTGCCTATGCGGCCAGACCTTTGAAGCTCTCTGAGCTCAAGCTCTGACCCGAGCAAGCCCTCTGTCTGGCCAAAGATGGCTCCTATCACGTCGGGCTTGTCCACGACTCCTTCTATGAATATCTTCGCGTGTATGATGTACTTCGCAGACACTTGCGCTATCTTCGCCATTTCAACCTCCCGAAGGTCTTAGAAACAGGGAGCCGGGTTCGCGCTTCCATCAGTCAAGACTCATCAGCCTCCCTTTCCCGAAGGCAGGGCACAGAACTCTTCTCAGGCTTGTCCAAAGCTATCAAGGGATATCTTTGAAGCGTGATAATGTGAGTGAGAGCCGTGCTCTGCCTTTCACGACCTTTTTCTTTTTGATTCTTTAAGTTATTGACGCTTTGATCTTGAAATCTTTGTCGCCCGGGACACTAACTCTCACGCTCACGGCTCGTCTGTACGCCTTTGTT
>CAZTPT010000108.1:0-2937 GCA_964615705.1 uncultured Methanosarcinales archaeon | reverse complement strand
TTAGTTTTTGCTTTTATTTTTTTAGTGGTTTGTAGTACTCCCTTCTTATCTTGTTCTTCAAGCCGTAGAAGTAGTTGCTGAATTCTTTATACAGCGACATCAACTCAGACTTTCCTTTTTCGCTAAGTTCGTAATACTTTTTCCTTCCTGCCTTCTTATACTTGACTAATCTAAGGCGGTGGAGTTCCTTCAAGGCAGGGTATATAGTTCCAGGGGTTAGCGGGGAGCCTCTTCTCCGCCCTATCCTTTTTGAGAGCTCCTCCCCGCACAGCTTTCCAGACGCTAGCTCATGCAATATCAGGAATGAAAGGAATCCTTTGAGCTGTAACAATCTTTTGCTTCTTTGTCCCATTTTTAAATTTTTGTTGTTTTTTAATTTTGATATTTTTTATTGGTTATCAAATACTTAAATGTTATTTATAATCGGTTCTCCTATTAATAGGTTTTCCAATCTTTAAATATTTTTCTATTCTAAAACTTTTAAGCAAAAGCTAAACTTATATAAAAGAGGTTAGTTTTTCCACCTTGCTCCTCAACGAGGGGATGTCAATCCTCACCAAGCTGTGCTTTGCTTGCAATTCCTTAAAGACAGGGTTCAAGGAGTACTTGGGGACGCCCCTGCAAACACTTCTCGTTACAGGGATCCCTTTGCTGCACAGCCCTTGAATGCTTTCAAGAACCACTTCCACTGGCTCTTCCACCATGCTGGAAAGCTCGAACACAGAGCACTCCTTGTTAGAGTAAAGCGCTAAGAACACTTCTTGCTCCTTCCTGCTCAGAGACACGTTGGAAAGCCCCCCGTAAGGGCTGAGGAATAACTCCACCCTTTCAAGTCTTTCCGAAAGCTTGTCCAACCTGGACTCCAACAAGGTTAAGAACTCGTAACAAGCGGATATCTCCTCGGTGTTCTTGTTTATGCTCTCAAGGTGATTGTCAAGCTCCTCTTTCACCTTTGAGAAGCTGTTCTTAACCCCTTTCTCAACCCTATAGATGTCTCTAGCTATGAATCTTCGCAGCAATAGCGATACACCCCCAACTCGGAGTAATCACTAACTAGTTTTTAAGCATTGTTATTCTGCACTAAATATTTTCAATGGTTAAGTAAGTCCTTGGCTGAACCTTATAATGCTTAGGTAGGCTTGCGAGTTGGAGAGCACCCAGCTCTCCACTACTGCCCCAGCCACTAAGAAGACCAACGCTACGAGTAAGAGCATGAAGTTGTACTTGAACACCCTCCAAAACCTATCACTGTCAAAGCGTTCCAACAACACGTCCTTGGATATTACGCCTCCAGAAATGGCTGCTAAGATGTAAGCAGACGCTTCTAACAACACGTGTGGCATGACGGTAACCATTATTGTGAGGAAGTACAAGAACTGGTTTCCCTGGGTGAAGAAGGCGGCGTTCCTAGCGGTTATCCCGAAGATTGTTCCCCACAAGCTAGCGTTCCACGTAATGATGAATATCGCTCCGTCCCCTGTGAGGAGGCTTATTATGAAGCAAGCCAGCAACACCCAGAAGTTGTTGGTGAGTATTTCGTTGAAAGTGGTTATTGAGAAAGCGTTTCCAGCAACGAATCCTCCGCTTCTAAAAGAGAGCTGTTTTTGGAACAACGAGCTCACCTCCAAAGCGGGTAGGAGCATGGTCGCGAGGGAGTACACCAGAAGCATTCCTAGGAATAAAGAGGTGTATGCCTTCCAAAAGGGGAAGTTGTCCTTTAATAATTCCTTGAACGAGAATAATCGCTCCTTCCCCTCCTCTCGCTCCTCTATTGAGAACAACTTGTAAAGCTCGGGCAGTATTAGCAAAGAGGTGAACGCCACGGAGACCATGGCTGGCTCTATGTCGCTGAACAACATGCTCCCCAGCAGTATCCCTATGACTGAGTAACCAGCTCCTAGAATGAACGCGTACCTGGACTTCTTCTCCAACCAGTCCTCTGGGAACAAGTGCTCCAAAACCATTAATGATTTTTTAACCGTGTTTCTTTAAAAGGTTTTTCCTTTTTTTAATCGCTTATTTCAAACTCTGCGTCCAAGTCGCACACGTAAGAAGGTCCTTCCTCGCCATCCTCCGCTTTCCAGTAAACCCTTACCTTGTTACCCTCTAACACCTCGACTCCAGCATAGTCGTACTTCCACAGGTGGGACTTGTCCTTGCGAGGGTCTGAATTATCCCTTGTTTTAATGGTTTCTGTTGAGAAGGTTTTCAACTCTTCCCCTCCCTTCTTGCAGAAGTACACAGACAGCCACTCCTTCCAAGCAATGCCTCCTCCTATATCGCTCCACTCGTGCCCCTCCCACTTGGCAACCACGACGTAGTAATCCTTGGTTTCAGCAACGGCTAAGTCTTCCAAGCTCCCGGTGTAGTGCATGTCGAAGCATCCTGCTTCGTAAGGCTTTAACTTGTCAGATATTAAGGGAGGCATGTGCGCCGCTATCCACGAGTACTTGTCAGCGCCTGAATCCTTCTCTTCAGATTTTCCGCTTAGCATGACTTCTAATTCTTGCAACGCGTTCTCCACTCTTGCCTTGCTCACCTGGTCCGCACTCCTTTTTCGCTGGCTTAAACGGCTTTCAAGGCTTTTCAACTGCTCTAAAGCTCTTAAGTACTCTTTTGAAGGGTTTCCGCCGTTCAACTCCTCCTTCTTCCCCCTCGCCAAGTACAGCTTTGCCAGCGCCTCATCCCTCCAGCACTCGAAGTCGTCGTATTCTTCATCCTCCAACACCAATCCTTCCTCTAAGGTGTTTAGAGCGGAGGAGTATTCTCGGAGAGCGTCTTCTACTTTTCCTTCAAGTTCTAACTCTCTGCCCTGCTCCAATGGTTCGCACTCGACGCAGCACAGTTTTTGATACAAGGTTTCAACCCTGCTCATAACCTCTCCCTCCTCAAACGCTTTCTAATGCTCATAGCTTTCAAGCCTCTCCCTAATTGCTC
>CAZTPT010000107.1:0-3004 GCA_964615705.1 uncultured Methanosarcinales archaeon | reverse complement strand
AGCAAAACCCCCCCTCTCTCTTCCAACTTGTTGGCTGAGAAGAAGTCCTCTAAGGCTTGAGAGGTTAAAACCAGGCTTAACGGGACTGGGACGTGGTTCTTGGAGAGCAGTGCTAAGTCCCTCGCCCGCATCCCTGCCTTGTCAAGGTCGCCTTCGTAAACGTTGTTAAGCGTTAATACATATTCCATGAGGGCCGGGCTTTTTTAGAAATTTTTAAAGGTTGTGATTTAAACGAGTTCCGCAAGGGCTTCCTCAGCGCTGGCTTTTTGGAAAAGCACTTTCTTCAAAGCTCTCGTCATCTTGAAAGGGTTGGGGTGTTGCCACGCGTTCCTACCAACCACTGCTCCTGACGCTCCGGAGCTGACAGCGTTGCTCAGAGTTCTCAACACTTCCTCGTCATCCCTCCGTTCCCCTCCTGACACTAACACCTTGCACGCTCCGGCGCACCTGCACGCCCAGTTAAACCCTTGCGGGTCGTCGTTGTACTTCAGCACCACGAAGTCAGCCCCTAGCTCTAATGCGAGCCTGGCAGAGTATGCTAAGAGCTCGGTGCTGGACTCGTCCCTTATATCAGGGCCCTTAGGGTGCATCCACGCAATCACTGGCAAGCCGTAGTCGTGAGCTTTCTCAACGATTCCCCCGAATTCTTGAAACATTACCGACTCGGAAGGGCTGCCGTCGTAAATGGTGTAACCAACGGCTTGCGCTCCTAACTTGATTGCTCGGTCCACGCTGCATATCTGCCTGGAAACAGGGTTTAACTGGGAGAGCTTGGTCTTCCCGTTCAGCTTGAGTATTAACGGGACTTCCTTGTAAGGGCCGTGGTAGTACTTCTCAGCCACTCCTTGGTGCAGGACTACGCCGTTGTAACCAGCTTCTAAAGCGAGGTTTAAAACAGTGTCTGGGTTCACGCTTGCAAGGTTGAAGTCTGACGGCCCGTGTTCTAAGCCGTGGTCGTAAGCCAAGAGCAACGTCTTGTCCTTGGAGAGAATAGCCTTGTAATTAACCAATGCTGACCACCTCTTTTTTCACAACGATTCACGGATAAAGCGTTTTCCTTATTTAAATCTTTTCAATCAACTCTTCAACCTCTTCAAAGAGGTTTCTTCTCAAAGGGGTAGTCGTAGCGTTGAAGTCTTTGCAGCGCTTCCTCACCTCTGAGCAATCCAGGGATAGCACCCGTCGCTCCTATCACGCTCTCAGAGTTGAGTATGCCGAGTTTTAAAGCGTCTTCAAACCCCTTCCCAGTAATTAAGCCGCTGAGCAATCCTGCTGAGAATGAGTCGCCGGCTCCAGTGGTCTCCACCACTTTCACCTCCGGATTCACGCCTGCCTTGTAGAGAGCTGAACCGTCGCTAGCCACCAAGCCTTCTGCTCCGAGAGTAACCACCACTGTCTTGGAAAAGTTGAGGAGGCGAAGCGCTTTCTCCTCGGGGCTTCCTTGACCCACCAAGTCCTCTGCTTCCTCCTCGTTAAGTATTAACAAGTCCGCCGCTTCTAATAACTCCTTCAAGGAGTCAACGCCCATCACGGTTAAGGTCTTGGAAGGGTTGAACGCTACGAAAGAGGAGTCCTTCACCTCGTTGAAGAGTTGCTTCATGGTGTTAAAGCTGTCTCCGAGCATGGACGTGAAGTAGAAGTAGCGAGCCTTCAGCTCAGGCAACTCCTCCCTTCTGAGGTCGTTGTTAGCTCCCTTAAAGGTTAGTATGGTGTGGTCCTTGGCTATCTCAGACTCCAATATCATGGAGAAGCCGGTGGTTCCACCACGGCTCCCTATGAATGAAACCCCTTCATCTCTCAACGCTTTCAACACAAGTTCACCGTTAGAGTCCAACCCCACTTTTCCAAGGTAAGCAGTCCTCACCCCCATCCTGGAGCAGCCGATGCTCACGTTGACGCCGTTGCCCCCCACTCCAAACCTTAAATCCTTGATAACTATCTTCGAGCCAAGAGGGTAAGCTATTAATTCCTCGTCTGAATGGTTGCTTTTAATCTCTATGAAGTCGGACTCGGCGGTGGCGAAAGCATCTACGGTGTTGGAACCCATTACTATCAAGTCCTGTTCTGATTGCTGCATAGCCTTAACACCGCACCGCCGTAATTAAAAAGTTTACTATTTTAAAACCGCTTTCAGGAAACGCTGTCCAGGACTTGGTGCGCGTTCAACGATTCTACCTCCTTGGTTAAGGAGTCGTTGCTTCCCAGCAAGGTCTCTGCTTTGAACCTGTAGTACTCTGCTTCCTTGTTGCTAACCCTTGCCTCCCTGTCAGCCACTATCAAGCCGTAAGGGTAGCCGGGGAAGACAGGGTCTTCGCTCTGAGAGCTTAACGAGTTGAAGAACGCTTCCTTGTCAATGCTTGAATCCTTGAAGAAGTCCACTCTGAACGCTCTGCCGAGGCGGTGCAGCTTGGCGAAGCACACCTCTAACGAGCCACCTCTGAACAAAGGGGTGTAGAACCAGCGACCTTGCTTTAAGAGGCTTAGCGCTGCTGAAACGCTCATTCCCTGCTTGGTGAGCAACCTGTTAGTCTTGGAGAAACCCGCCACGCTTAACCCTTTCAGCCTTGACAACGCTTCCCGCTCTGGCAGTGAGCGTTCTTTCAAGTCCCCGTCAATCACGACTGTTTCGGAGCTGAAACTCTCTGCCAAGCTTAACTCTACCAGCCGTCTAAACGCTCCTGCCGCTTGGGCAGGGGTTACTCTTTCCTTCCCGTTCCTCAAGTAGGGGTCCGAGGCACTTATAGTGATTCTTTGAAGATGGCTTTCTGGGAAGGTTTTAAGCGTTAAGAAGTCTTCTCCTTGCTCCACTATTAAGAAGTACTTCTCAGAGCGCAGCGCTTTGAAGCCGCGCCCTATGGCTACTGCTTTGACTAGTTGGAAGGAGAAGCTGGGTGAGCCGAAGAGTTCCGCGTTTCCCCCGTCTATGAATACGAAGTCTCTCCTCGGGGTCCCCTTCTTCAAGTCGTGGAAGTTGCTAAGGGATAAAGGGACTGGCTCGTATTCC
>CAZTPT010000106.1:0-3072 GCA_964615705.1 uncultured Methanosarcinales archaeon | reverse complement strand
TTATGAATTCAGAAACCGGTTTCTGAATCCTCGTGTGGAAGGGGTCCTTCTTGAAGCCGAGCTTCTTCGCCCAGTCAAAAACGAACTCGTCCCTCATAAACCCTGTATGTTTGGCTCTGTTTTTAAAAATTTAATGCTTTGAACACTTCTCCACCGTTGAGGCGTGGAAGTAGTTGTTCTGGAAGAACCCTCTTAACGACACGCAACTCCCCTTCTTCAAAGCTACTTCTCCGTTAAGCACTACCGGGACTTCCTCCTCTCTTAACAGCTTAGCATAGGTTTGGCCTCCTCGCCACACAGAGTACGCAACCCTGCCGGTGAGTTCTGCTCCTTGGTAATCCGCGCTTTGAAGTGCTGAGTAAAGCAAAGCCATCCCTGCCAGCGAGGCGGTGACGCACACCAACAACCACTCCCTGCGCCCCATCATAGGTGCATTGAAAAGAATAATTGTTTTTAAGCGCGGCGCCTTATTCGTTGAAACCTTTCCGGGTAACCTTTAAAAAGAACGCTATTTTTCAAGTGTTCATGCTTAAAGGTTTCAAGACCACTGCTGAGATAAAGGTTTCTAAGAGGATGATTGACCAAGTGATTGGTCAAGAAGAAGCAGCGGAGATCATAAAGAAGGCTGGGAGGCAGAGGCGCCACGTCTTGCTCATAGGGGAGCCGGGCACTGGGAAGTCAATGCTTGGGATGGCTTTGGCTGAGATACTGCCGAAGGAGAAGTTGGTGGACGTGCTGGCTTACCCCAACCCTAACGACGAGAACCAGCCCTTAATAAGGACTGTGCCTGCTGGGAAGGGGAGGGAGATAGTTCGGATTGCGAAGCTTCAGAGCACTCAAATGTTCAAGCATCAGAACTTGTTAGTGTTAGCAATAGCAATAATAGCCATGCTAGCGCCTTGGTGGATACTCGACCAGTACTCCGCCAAGCTAGGAGCCACCGCTGGAGCGGTGATGTTCGCAGCGTTCTTCATAGGAGGCATGGCTTTCCTAGCAGCGTTCATGATATTCCTGAACATTGGGAAGAAGATGGACCCTGCTAAGAACAACGTGCCAAAACTCATAGTTGATAACTACGGTAAGCACCAGGTCCCGTTCTACGACGCCACCGGAGCCCACGCAGGGGCGTTGCTGGGGGACGTGCTGCACGACCCGTTCCAATCTGGAGGTTTGGGAACTCCTGCTCACGAGAGGGTGGTGAGCGGGATGATTCACAAGGCACACATGGGGGTGTTGTTCATAGACGAGATAGCCACGTTGGAGCCAGCCACTCAGCAAGAACTCTTAACAGCCTTGCAGGAGGGCAAGTACCCCATAACAGGGCAGAGCGAGAGGAGCGCTGGAGCAATGGTGAGGACCGAGCCGGTGCCGTGCAGGTTCATACTGGTAGCTGCTGGAAACCTTGAAAACGTGAACAACATGCACCCCGCTCTCCGCTCCAGGATTAGGGGTTACGGCTACGAGGTGTACATGAACGAGACCATGCCTGACACCCCTGAGAACAGGTTCAAGATAGCGATGTTCGTCGCTCAAGAGGTTAGGAAGGACGGGAAGATACCCCACTTCTCCAGGGAAGCGGTTGAGCACTTGGTAGAGGAAGCGCGCAGAAGGGCTAATAGGAAGGGGCACTTGACGTTGAGGCTGAGAGAGCTAGGAGGCCTGGTCAGGGCTGCAGGGGACGTGGCGGTTGAGGAAGGAGCCAAGCTGGTGGAGAAGAAGCACGTGGTGAAGGCTAAGAAACTGGCCCAAACGTTGGAAGAGCAAGTTGCGAACAAGTTTATAGAGAGGAAGAAGGAGTACGAGGTAATAGTTGTTGAGGGTGCCAGGGTTGGCAGGGTGAATGGCTTGGCAGTGATTGGGAGCGGCTCCACCTTTTCAGGCATAGTGCTACCCATAGAGTCAGAGGTGACCCCTGGGGGAGAGCAGAAGGAGATAGTGGCTACTGGGAAGCTCGGGGAGATCGCGAGGGAGGCGGTGAAGAACGTCTCCGCCATCATTAAGAAGTACTTCGGCGAGGACTTGAAGAAGAAGTACGACATACACGTCCAGTTCTTGCAGACCTATGAAGGAGTGGAGGGGGACTCTGCCAGCGTAGCGGTGGCTACCGCAATCATATCCGCTTTGAAGAGGATACCTGTGAAGCAGAGCTACGCCTTGACAGGCAGCTTATCTGTTAGGGGGGAGGTGTTACCAGTCGGGGGGGTGTCTAGCAAGGTGGAGGCGGCGATAGAGGCTGGCATTGAGAAAGTTATTGTTCCGAGGAGTAACTTGAAGGACATCGTGGTGGACAAGGAGAAGTTGAGGAAGATTAAGATAATACCTGTGAGCCACGTGGTGGAGGTGTTGGAGGAAGCATTGGATTGGAAGGGGAAGAAGGACGTTCTGAGAAGGATTAAGCGTTACTCGAAGGATTAACGGCTCTCCCCTGCAAAGATTTTTCAATTCTTTCAAAGAAGCTTCTTTTATGGGGTTCGTCATAGTTAACGGCTCCATACTGGACGAGGAGGAATACCTCTCCGAGGTGGAAGCCTTGAAGGAGGAAGCAGCCCTCGCCGTGAGGGATTGCTTGAAAGCGTTAGGGTTCGAAGAGGAGGAGGTAATGGTTGATAAGAAGACGGGGTTGAGGGTGAAGTTTGAGTTCAAGCTGCCAAGGTTGAAAAAGGCGTGACTTCAACGCCAATTAACCACCATGTCGTCCGTTCTCTGATAAGGGTCTATGTCTGCTTCTTCAGGGTCTTCCTCGTTCCCAGCTTTGAACATTAAAATCCCTGTCCACGCTATCATGGCAGCGTTGTCCACTAAGAACTCCTTGGGAGGGCAGTAAAACCTGGCTCCTCTCTCAGCGCACATCACCCTGCACATTTCTTGCAAGCGCTGGTTACAAGCAACGCCGCCTCCAAGCACGAGTTCTTCCTTGCCGGTGTGAGCCATCGCCCTCTCCGCCACTTCCACGAGCATTGCGAAAACGGTTTCCTGCACTGAGAAGCACAAGTCTTCCGCGCGGTGCTTTCCACAAGCTATCTTGGACTTCAAGTTAGTCCTTAACCCGCTGAACGAGACGTCCATCCCTTT
>CAZTPT010000105.1:0-3073 GCA_964615705.1 uncultured Methanosarcinales archaeon | reverse complement strand
AAAACGCGGATTGAGACCCCTCTATCCAACAACAACCCGGTGAAGAGGAAAAAATGCCTGAATCCATGTTGAAAGAACCAAAGATTGTTAAGAAGAAGCAGAGAGCGGTGTCTAGAAGCCTGATAGAAAAAGTAGTTACCGAACTAGTCGGGGAGGAAGCCCTGCCCATAGTGTTCTACCTCAGGGGGAAGAAGCACATCTCCGAGTTCATCATAGCGGAAGAGCTGGACATGGAGATACACCAGACGAGGCGGCTCCTCTACAAGTTGCTAGAGCACAACCTCGTCTACTTTAAAAGGAAGAAGGACAGGATAAAGGGTTGGTACATCTGCTACTGGGACTTCAACGAGGCAATGGTGCCTCACCTCTCGGAGAAGCTGAGAAGGGAGAAGCTGGAACGCTTAAAAGAGAGGTTGGCGAGAGAGGAGAGCAACACCTTCTACATGTGCAGGAACGCCTGCGCCAGGGTTAGCTTCGAGCAAGCCATGGAGCTGGGCTTCAAGTGCGTGGAGTGCGGGGAGATAATGAACGAGCAGGACAACTCCCGAACCATAGAGTTCTTAAGGGAAAAGATTAAAGAGTTAGAAGCCTCTGCTTGAGTCCATGTACCTGTCCGGAAAGGTGAGGGCGGAAGACTTGTTCCTCTTCTTAGAAGACCATTCCTGCCTGGTGGTGGGAGACGTGCACCTCGGGTTTGAGGAAAGCCTTGCAAAGCAAGGAGTGTTCATACCTAAGTTCTTGTTCCAAGAGGCGTGTTCCAAGCTGGAACACGCGTTGAAGGAGTTAAGGCCTGAGAAAGTGGTGTTCGTGGGGGACTTGAAGCACGAGTTCGGAACAATATCCAAGGACGAGTGGAGGGACTCCTTTGAATTGTTAAAACTTGCTAAGTCATTCGCAGAGGTAGTGGTGGTGAAGGGGAACCACGACGTAATCCTGGAGCCAGTTTTGAAGAGGCAAGGCGTCCCCCTCCCAGAACACTACGCCTTAGGCGTTAACTACTTCTGCCACGGCCACAAGGTTCCGCGAGACGAAGAATTCAAGAGAGCTGCGCGAGTGTTCATAGGGCACGAGCACCCAGCAGTCACGTTGCGGGACGCCGGCAGGGTTGAGACTTACAAGTGCTTCTTGAAAGGGCGGTTTCAAGGAAAAGAGGTGTTTGTGCTTCCAAGCGTTCCAAGCATCCCTGAGGGGAGCGACGTGTTAAGAGAGTCCTTAAGCAGCCCTTTCCTCCAAGACTTGAGCGACTTCGAAGTGTTCGTGACGGCAGGGACTGTTTACCGTTTCGGCAAGGTTAAGGACTTGTTAAGCACTGGTTAAGACTTTAACTTCTCCTTCCGCGCCTTCTCGCTGATAATGGCTGAGTTCCCGTAAGGGTCCTCTATTATCACTCTTAACTTCTCCTCTCCGAGCAACGCCTTGTTAATCTTCTTCAACAAGTTCTTACACTTCCTCCTCTCGGAGGGGTCTTCAGCTTCATCCCTCAACCCCTCGATAATCTTCTTAAACCTCTCAAGCAATCCCTCAACGTTGGTTATGAACCCGTCAGCCGCTTCTCCCGGCTCCATCACCCCGACGTAGGGTATCTTAACTGTTCCTGTTGAAGACCTGACAACCCTGACCTTCAAGTCCTCCTCGCTGGAAACCTCGAACACGTACCGCGCCGGCTCGTTCTTCTCCAACTCCACGTCGCTCTTGGAGTAGTGGCAAGTGGAGCAACTCATCGCGAACAAGTGAGCCCTTCCAAGGTAAGGGATGTCCACCAGGGTTTCCTTCAAGGCCAAGGTTTTCTTCCTGCAAAAAACGCAGGTCTCCCCGGTCAAGGTTTCGCTCTCCTTAAACACAACTCCCTCCATTGAAAGCACCTGTGAGTTTTCTGTTTTTAAAATATTGTGGTTTCAAAAAATATAGGTTGAAAAGAAATCACTCTTGCAAGGACTGCGTGTTGGAAGACCGGTGAATCCTTGCAAAGCTCGGAGTCACAACGATGTAGTCGTCGCCGAAACCTGCTATGTCTCCTTCTATTGCTTCGCACGTCTTCTTCAACTTGTTAATAGCCCTTTTCAACTCCACCAAGTCCTTCTCCTTCAACGGCTTAATGTTCACTAACGCGATGGTGTAGCCTTCCCTCAACGCGTCCAGTATCGCCTTGATGTCGGAGAAATCCTCTATGACGAAGGGCCTCACTATCACCTTTGAAGCGTCTCTCCGCTCAACGCTGGTGTCAAGTTCTAAGTACTCCTCGCCGCCCTCTGGTTCTTCCTCGTACTCCCTCTTGAAAATCTTCAGCGAAAATATCTTTGACATCTCCACAACCTCAACAACTCGTATTGCAATAAGCATATATATAAAGCTTTCGGATTGAAAATGCCCCGGCCGGGATTTGAACCCGGGTCCCCGCCTCGAAAGGGCGGGATGATTGTTCCCGCAGCGCGTCGCTGTGCCGGACTACACCACCGGGGCTTGAACGCTTCGCAAACACTTCAAGCAACTCCTTCGCAAGGCAAAAGGCAAATTATTTAAAAAACTTCTGGAAGTATTCAAAGTTAAAATGGAGTGATTGAGAAGCGGTGAAGAGAGAAAGGTGTTAGGTGTGAGGACTGCTGGAAAGAAGGCGAAGGATTTGGCAGGTGAATACCTGGGAGACCTCATCTACGGGGCGAACGACGGCTTGATAACCACTTTCTCAGTGATAGCAGCGGCTGAAGCAGCGTCTCTAAAGCCAAGCATTGCTTTAATAATAGGGATGGCTAACCTTTTAGGAGACGGCTTCTCCATGGCGGCAGGAGACTTCTTAGCTACGAGGTCTAGCGAGGACTACTTCGAAGAACTCAGGAGGGAGAAGAAGAAGTCGTACGAGGAACATCCGGAACGGGTTAGGGAGGAGTTGTTAAGGATTTACTCAGAGAAAGGGTTGAAAGGAGAGGCCTTGAACGAGAGGGTGGAATTGTTGATGAGCAACGAGGACGCGTGGCTGGACGCCTTGATAGGGGCTCACAACCACGGCTCCGCTAGTGGTTGGAAGAAGGGGTTGGCAACCTTTGCTTCATTCGTGGTGATAGGATTCACGCCGTTG
>CAZTPT010000104.1:0-3077 GCA_964615705.1 uncultured Methanosarcinales archaeon | reverse complement strand
ATTAACCCGAAGATGAGGTAAGCGGCGAAGGGCTCTATTATCAGGAAGGAGAAGTACGCGAGGATGGCGAGCAAGGCAATGAAGAAGTACTTGAAGTTCTCTTCCCCTATCATAACCTCTCCTCTGGAGTCGGAACTATTTAAATGTTGCGAGCGGTTTAGGAGGAAGCAATCTTTATAAAGCAGTATTCATTAATCCCTAGGAATGGTTAAAGTTAAAGAAAATGCTTTAGAAGTGTTAGTGGTTGAGAACCTTGCTGAGAACAGGGCTGCCGCACTTAAAGCTTTGAACGAGGAAGGAGCAGTCGTGGAGTTGGCTCCTGCCTATGTTGAAGGGGTCGGGAAGCTGGGGAAAGGTGGTTACGACTTCGCATTGCTGGATTTAAGGCTTGAGGAAAGAGGCGAAGGATTGGTTCAAAACCTTGGATTAGTCCTTGCAAGGCTTGCAGACGAGAAGCTTGTTCCTTGGGCAATCCTCACACAAGGATTCTACAAGCACGACAACTCCCAAGCCACTTTTGCTCGTTACTTCTGGGAAGGCGTTCCTAGCCGCGAGTTGTTGAACGGGTTAAGCGAGGGAGACGCCCTTGACTCCCTGCTAAGAGAAGGGTTTGAGTTGATAAAGACGCCTAAGTCAAACCCTGATACTTGGAGGGTTGCCTATGAGAGGTTGCTCCACCCCCTTCCTGAGTCAGACCCTCGCTACGCCGCTCTTAAGAGGCAGATGCCTCGCAACCCTGCCAAGGCTTTGTTCTTGGATTACGGCAGGTTGATAAAGGCGTCCCTCCGCAACTCCTAAAAACTTTTTTGACAAGCTTTTTTTGGAGAAATTTATATAAAACAGAGTCAAGTTCAAGCCAAGGGTTGCACGCCTCCGTAGCTCAGCGGCTAGAGCAGCTGCCTTGTAACCCTTTGCAGGAGAGCAGCAGGTCCGGGGTTCGAATCCCCGCGGGGGCTTAAGGGTTTTCCTCCTCCACATCCTCTTCCAATATGAGTGCTCCCGCGTAGCCGCAGTCCTTACACCTCCAAATCCCTGACACCCCTCCCGCTTCAAACGTTACGTTAACCGAGAAGCACGAAGGGCACTTCTTAATCCTTTCCAACCTCTAAGTATCCCCCCCACAGCTTCATCAACTTGGTGTTCCTGAACACGTAAGCCCCGTCCCGCTCTATCGTCCCAGCTCCTATCAACCACGCCCTTCCAAGCCTGGGATAAGCGTCCAAGTCGCCTGTGAATATCGCTGTTGGCACTGCTTTCAAGCCGTACCTCTCTATCAACTCCTTCCCCTGACGGGATTGGTAGTCGTAACTCTCGCTCCGCCCCTTCGCCGCTTTGAACGTGCCGAACACCCTCTTATCCAACTCTTCCAAGGAGTAGCACTCGCAGTCCGCGGTGATGTAAGTCACGTCCACCAAGCCCCTTGTCTCGCCGGTCCTTAAATCCTTGTAGGGGAGGGGCGGTTTGTCCAACACGTAGTAGCCGTCGCTAGCTTTGAAGCCGTTCATCAACAGTTTCTCCTCCACGGAGCGGCCCCCTTCAGGGCTTATAATCATTGACGGCGCGAACCTCAACCCGTACCTCTCCACCAGAGAAGCTCCTTCTTGCGAGGAGACGTCCACCACTCTTAAACGGGTGGACGCGTTCTCCAAGCCAGCTACGCGCAGGAGTTCAGAAGCGTTCACGCACTTGGCGCAGGAAAGGTCTTCAACGATTACCACTCCTACTAATTGCTTGGACGTGAGCGCGGCGGCTAGAACCGCCACTGCGAAGCCAGCCTTTAACCATTCTTTAAAGCTCATCTTCCTTGTACGCGTTGTTTATCAAGAAGTAAATCGCGGCTTGCACCAGCATGACCGCGCCAACGACCAGCAGAGCAGTGCTCACGCTCGCCTTGTAATCGCTTTGCGATATGAACGAGGGCTCTAACTCCACGTGTGGGCCTGTGTCGAACACCACCATTCCCGTCATTGTAGGGTTCGCGGCTAAGAGGATTAGCGATGCCAACGCGGAAACAGCCATTATTCCAAGAACCGTTACTAACGGCTTGTGCCTCATAGCTTTCAAAGACAGCGGCTCGCTATTTAAATATTTCTCCCTACGCCTCAGCGACGCGCTTGAGAGGCGGCTTTATCTCTCTCACCAGTTCGTCCAGGCTTAGCTCAGCCACGCCTATCTTGGAGTCCGCTGCGCCGTAGTAAACCCTTAACGAGCCGTCCTTCAATTTCGCGCCTTCAGGGAACACCACGTTGTTCACCTCTCCGTTCCTCTCCCACTCCAGTTCAGGGATGAGCCAAGGGGTTTCCTTCTTCCAACACTTGTCCAAGTCCTTGCCTAGCAACGCGGCGCCTCCCCTGTAAACGTTTCCCTTTCTCCCCTTCTCAACTCCGTGGTAGAGCAGCAACCAATCCCTTTCAACCCTTAGCGGGACAGCCCCTGCCCCTACCTTGTGGTTCTCCCAAGGAAAATCCCTCCTCAAAACCACTCTTTCCTCCAGCCTTTCCAACTCGTTCTCCCAGAAATCCCTTCTTTGCAAGTCCCTCCAGTCGTCGAAGTAAACCACTTGGATGTCTGGCTCTATGCGGTGCAGCATGGCGTACTTCCCGTTAATCTTCTCCGGAAACAACACGGCGTCCTTGTCCCACATTATTATGTTACCCACTCTTTCCAGCATTGCCTCCAAGTACTCCCTGTGCTCAGGCGACTTGACAATCCTTAACGCTTCCTTAATCCTTATCTCAGGGCTTATCACTCCCTTCTTCTCCAAAGACTCCAAGCTACCCCCCTTCGCCAACGCTATCCTCGCGTTCTCCCCGTCCCAAGCAGTGTATAGCAACCAGTACTCCCCATTAATCCTCGTGACTCGGGGGTCTTCCAACCCCTTTCGGTCGTAGGGCTCGCTCGGCTCCAGCAAAACCTTCGCCCAGTCAACGTACTCGTCAGCTCCTTGCCGCAGCCTAGCAACGCCTATCCTGGAAACATTCCCAGGGTCAACCGCGCGGAACACTAAATAATCAGTTCCCCCCTCTGTCACCACGGAGGGGTTCAGCACCGCTCTCCTCATCCACTCTTCCTCCCCC
>CAZTPT010000103.1:0-3211 GCA_964615705.1 uncultured Methanosarcinales archaeon | reverse complement strand
GAGGAGGTTGACAAAAACACCGAGCCAGAGAAAGAGTTGGAAAGGCTGGGGAAAACTGGGAAAGAAGAGGAAACGCCTCCTAAAGCGGAGGAGAAGCCCGTTTCGAGAGAGGAAGAAGCAGAAGATTTAGTCGAAGAAGACTTGGACTCGGAACTTGACGACTTGGAAGAAGAATTCCTGGGTTAAAAATCGTAAGTGTTAAATAATAGCCGTTCTAAAAATAGAGATATGGGATTGTTCAAGGTTTTCGCGTGGATATTCCTACTCGGACTAGCAGCTTACATAGCGTACACTTTTTACCTCGGGGTAAACGCTAAAGCGTCCGCGTCGGGCAAGGCTTTCCTAGCGCCAACCTTCACCTCGAAGTGTTTGGACAGTGACGGCAAGAACTACCGCGTCGCAGGGTTAGTGAAGGCTGGCAAAGAATTGCTGCGAGACCAGTGCGTTGAGGGAAAGCTGGTTGAGTACTACTGCAGGGGGAGCTTGGCTGACAGGGTGATAATTCCTTGCAAGTGCAGGCAGGGCATGTGCGTTTAGGAAAGCCTTAAAGTATTTCGGTGCTTCTCAACCTCTCCAGGTTTCCAAGAATTTATCAAGAAGCGCAACGCTTCCTCGCCGTCACTCGAATTCCTGCAACTGTTCAAGTTGAAAACCAAGCTGCCGTGCTCAGGGTAAGTGTGTATAGCTGCGTGGGACTCCGCTAGCAAGAAAACCACTGTGTAGCCGTGAGGTTGGAACTCTTTATCCACGACTCCCACTATGTTAAAGTTCTCCCTGAGCAAGGCTTTCCTCAAGTCATCCTTAACGCGCTCGTTATCGAAGAGCAACTCCTTGGAAAGCCTTCTCATAACGCAGATTAACTCCCCGCTAACCGGATTCGCAGAATACGTCATGACCTCGAAGTATTAACGAATACTTTTTATCTTTTTCCCCTCACAACTAATAGCATGCTGTGGAAGACTCACGCCTTGACAGGGGCACTGCTAGGGTTTTGGCTCTTCAAAAATGATTTGCTAGTAACTATTTTGTTCTTAGTGATAGGAAGTCTAACACCTGACATCGACTCCTCTAAATCCTTGCTAGGAAGGTTTCTCAAACCAGCATCCCTGTTAATGAAGCACAGAGGGTTCCTACACTCTCTAACAGGGATGACCCTCCTAACAGTGCTGTTAAAAACAATCCTCGGCTCCTACGCAGCACTCCCTTTCTTGTCAGGTTACGCCTCCCACTTGTTCCTAGATTCATTGACAAGAGAAGGGTTAAGACCGTTCTACCCGTCGAAGTCCTGGCTTAAAGGCCCTTTCAAGACAGGAGGATTGTCCGAAAAGGTTTTCCTAGCAATTCTAGCCGGTTTAACTCTTGCCAAGGCGTTACTCTAAACGAAAAGCTTTAAATAACCGTTTTTCAAACGTTTAAATTTATGAAGTTTGCTTTGTTAGCAGCGTTGATTTCTGCCGCGTTAATCGCTGCGGGTTGCGCATCCCTACCAGCAGCTCCAGGAGAACCCGGAACTAGAACAATGCACGACAAGTTCGGAGGGAAGGCTTACCAGCCAGGAGAAAAAGTGCCCACAGGGTTCGCACCGCCATACGAAGTCGTCGCCTCACCCACTAATCCTCCTCCTGCTTTGTCAACCAACCCCGCCCACCTTACTTACAAGAGCAATGAGAACTCGAAACAATTAACAGTAAAAGCAATCGCTAAATTCCCCAACTACAATTACGGAGGCGTCGGTGTCGTTTGGAAAAATTTCTATATCTGGGATTACTCCATCAAAGACTGGAGAGCCGCCCAATTTATGCGTCCCGCGATAAGCAACACGAATTGGGTGAAAGACGATCAAGGAGAAGGAGTAAGCGAAGCAGTTTCAGTGCTAAAAAACTGGGTAAAAGAAGGGCCTAACAACTTCGTGGCTGCTTACACTTGCACCAGGGTAGGAGGGGAGTGGCTCTGCGGGTGCAAAGCCAAGAACGACTGCGGTTACTGGAGGATACAAAGCTTCACTGTAAAAATAAGTGACAACAAGGGTAACGAAAGCGGAGAGCAAAACGAGACTAACGCAACTCATTATGGCTACCTCGTGAAGTTCAAGGGAGCACCCTTAGCAGCGAGAAGTCAAGGAATAAGGAGTGTGAAGGACAGGCAAGCCATAATATCAGCAATGACCATGTTGAAAGCGGAACACGCGAACGCGATAAGCCAAATAAGAAGAGAAATTCCCACGGTCAAAGTGGAGAAAGAGTACTTCCTAGCTTTCAACGGAGCGCACTTATTAATCAACGGTGAAGAAGCAGAGCGATTGAAAAATCTTGGCTACGAGGTTTGGCCGAACTATCAAGTTAAAGCAACGCTTATGAAGTCCGTCCCGTTGATAAAAGCAGACCAGGTTTGGCGTCTTAAAGATCAAAACAATCAAGGAATAACAGGAAAGGGAGTAACAATTGCCATACTAGACACTGGAGTGGACAAGGATCACCCCGACCTCCAAGGAAAAGTAGTTGACGAAGCATGCTATTGTTTCACCCAAACAAAAGGACCTTGCTGTCCTAACCACGACTGGCAGCAAGAAGGGTCAGGGGCAGCCACTGATGATCACGGTCACGGAACACACGTAGCAAGCATAGCAGCGGGCAACGGAACACTCAAAGGGGTTGCCCCAGGAGCAAAGATAGCAGCAATTAAGGTTTTAAGCTCAGAAGGAAGCGGCTACGACAGCTATATAATTGAGGGTATAGAAAAAGCCATAGACCCCAACCACGACGGAGACGTTTCAGACCATTACGACGTTCTAAGCATGAGCCTCGGAGGACCAGGAACCCCTGAAGACCCGCTAGCTCAAGCAGTGGATACTGCAAGCGACTTAGGAGTGGTGGTCACGGTTGCTGCTGGGAACGACGGACCCTGGCCTCAAACAATTCAAAGCCCTGGAATGGCGCGAAAAGCGATAACGGTTGGGGCTTTTAACAACTCTAAAAGTCCGATAGCAGAATTCTCGTCTAGGGGCCCTGTGGAATGGAACGGAGAAAGAATAATGAAGCCAGACGTTGTAGCCCCTGGGGTGGGCATCTGCGCAGCAGAGTGGGACTCTTGGCTTACACGTATGCAATGCTTAGACAAGGAACACATCGCGATAAGCGGAACGTCAATGGCCACTCCGCACGTGGCTGGAGTGGCTGCTTTGATAAAACAAGCACACCCTGACTGGACTCCT
>CAZTPT010000102.1:0-3243 GCA_964615705.1 uncultured Methanosarcinales archaeon | reverse complement strand
ATTCCTCCTCAACATTTAAGGAGTTCTTCAAAGAGAGGAACCTCCTCACTATGTTCTCTTTGGTTCCAGGATGCATTGCTTCGTACTCGTTCAACAAGTCCCTCAGCTTTATCCTGTAAGAGAATTTGGCGTTAGGGCACTCCGCGAAGCGGTCCGCAAATCCGTTAAGGTAGGCGTAAGCAGCAGTTTCCTTCTCCTTCAAGAAGTATAACGGTTTAACCCTTTGCGTAAAACCAGACCTCTTGCTAGTCTTGGGTCCTTGCCTTAGAAGAACGCCTACCTGGGATTTGAAGAGGTTCATAAGTATGGATTGCGCCTCGTCGTCGAGGTTGTGCCCCGTGGCTATCTTGTCAAATCCTTGGGAGTGCTGGTTCAAGAGCTTCCTCCTGAGCGAGCCGCAAGTGGTGCAAGGATTCCCCGCCTTAGCGGTGTTCATCTCGGACAACTCCTTTCCGAACGCCTCTTTGAAGGAAACCGTCTTTAAAGGTATGTTTCTCTCCTCGCAGAACTTCTTCAAGTGTGCAAAGCTTGGATCCCTGTATCCGGGTATGCCTTCATCCACTGCTATAGCGGTGACTTTGAATCCTTGCTTTTTCAAGATGTGCAGAACGGTTAAGGAGTCCTTGCCGCCCGAGCAAGCAACAGCCACTTCTTCCTCCTTCTCCAGCAAGTCAAACTCGTGTATGGCTTGCCCTACTTTCCTCTCCACTTCTTCTTTGAAGTGTTCCTCGCAGAATCCTTCCAGTGCTGCTTCCTCCCCGCACAGGCACTTAACCACCGCTAACCACGCTCAACAACTTTACCTCGTCTCCCCCGCTCAGGTGAGCGTCTTTGGAGACCAACTTCCCGTTCTTCACTATTAAAACCTCTTCGGCGTTCAACCCTAGTTCTTTCAACAAGTCTGCAGCGCTGCCCTCAAATTCTAATTCAAGATTCTTTTCCTGCCTCTCTAAAAACACCTTCATACCTGTTAAACACCTCCCTTGCTTGTTCTTCTGTGTAAGAGATTAACGGCCTGAGAGTTAAGACGTTCAAGCAATGCTCTCTCAACGTTTGCAAAGTGTCGTTAACAATCACTGCTAGAACTCCGAGTCCTTCGCACTCCTTCAATGACTTCTTCTTCACCAAGCCGTGACTGCATCCGAAGAATTCAAGAATGCATGTGTTCACTTCTTTTGAAGCGACGGGGACGACGTCGCAACCCCTCTTCATCACCAATAACGCTGCTAGCAAGGACTTCCAGTCCTCCAACCAGGCGGCAACAACCCCTTCAACCCCTACAGGGAGTCCTCCGAAGCAAGGAACGGTTTTGGTGTATATGTATGCGTGCTTCCTGGAAACCTCCACTCCTAACACAAGCTCTGGGTTTTCAAGGTCTACCTCTTTACCTGTGCATTCCTTCACGAGCGCTCCAAGTCTCTTGTTAAGCTCAGGACTTTTCAAGGGGTAGGACTTGTCAAGCCTGTGCGCCTCTACCTTGAAGTTCTTAGCGCTGCTGCTCCTCGCGAGTTCAAGCACCTCCTTGCTTATCTCCTCGTAGTCCTTGCCCGTGCGGAGAGCAGGGCTGTAACTAACCACGCCGAAAACCCTTCTGAAATCAACCGTTTCAGGCGTTTTCACGTAGAGCCTGCCGTACGCCTTTTCCAAGGAGCAGTTGCAAATCTTCTTCACATTGAAGGCTAGTTTGTCCTCGAAGAAAGGCCTGTTTCTCCCCTTCAAGGGTATCTCGCCCTGCCTTAGAACGTAGTGCATGTTTTAAAGGAGTATGAAAAGGTTTATATATGATTAAGTTTTTTGAAGGTTTATGCAAGGCGTCACTGCCCCTGGAATCCTGCAAGATTCCTGGAGGTTGATCTACGCCTTGCTGGTAAACAACTTTGCCGTCAAGGCTTGTTAAGGTCCGGTTCCAGCGCCGGATTCTGAGACAAGCCTTGGGGTTTCTGAGCATTGTTTCAGGGTCCGGTTCTGGTTCCGTAAAGGAAGGAAAGGTGGGAACTATGAGCGCGGCTGAATGCGTGGAGTGCAGCCAGGTAATCACGCAGCCCATATGCGCTGTGTGCATAGCGTCAGAGATGAGGGAGTGGTTGAGGGAGTCCAAGCCGGAACTGGTTGGAAGGGTTTTCGCGTTGAAGGGCTACCACTCAGACGTTAACTGCGTCCTCTGCGGTTCCCCCATGAACCTTTGTAGTTACTGCTTTACTAAGGAAGTGTTGGAAACCTTAAAGGAAAACCCTGAACTGCTGGCAGAGTTCATAACTTTTTTCAACTTTGACCTTGGATACGGAGGGTACTACGAGGAGTTAGAAGGGTTGTAACGACTCTTAGAAACCAACACCTTGACAGAGCTTTTCGTAGGGATTACTATGACCTTGTCCGCTCTTTGCCGTTCAAGGTAGCGTAGCAAGTGCTTGGACGTTTGAAGGGGTAGCTCTGCGTAAACCCAGTCCTTGCTGGAGAGTCCTCTCTGGAGCAAGTAGTAAGAGTAAGCCGCGTTGTAATTGTTTAATTCTGTGGGTGGTGTTGTTGAGAGTTCTGAGAGCAGGGTTTCCAGCACTGAGCGCTTCAACGCGTTGGAGCGATGAGGCTTGGACAAGTTGTGAGTTAACAATTGGTAACGCTTTTCCTCCGACGCGGTGAGTTTTCCCTTATAGGATAGTGAGAGGTGTTCTTTTTGAAGGCTTGGAAGGCATCCTAATCGCTTCAACGCTCGCCTCGTCCTCGGGAACGGCTCCTTCCCGGTCACCACCTTTAAGGGGAAGAGCTTCTTTTCAAGGATGTGCGCCCAGTGTAGGGGGTGTTGGAATGCTTCTCCCAAGTATTCTCCCAAGCACGCTCTTTCCAAAAAGGAGTGGTTCCTCGTGGCTCCGGGGGGTTGGTAGATTCCTGAGAGAAGAACCCCTCTCTCAGACGCCTCTAGTTTGAGGAAGGAGAAGAACTCCTCTGCTTTCTCCCTGGACGGTTGTTCAGGGTAAAGGGTTAATGCGAGGAGTGGCTTTCCAAGAAACGGTTTCAAATCGTAAAAGGAACTCGCGTTCAGCTCTAAAGGGGATTGACGCATAAGGATTTGAGAATCCCACAAAACAAGTATTTAAAACTTTTGGTTTTTAACCACTGATTAGTTTGAAAAAACGTTTTCAAATCCAGAGTATTTATAAATAAAACCGCACTCCTTTTTAAAGCTTAACAGCAAGGGGGTTTTAAAAATGAACAAGGAAAAGAAGCCTGAAGGAGAAACAAAGATAG
>CAZTPT010000101.1:0-3251 GCA_964615705.1 uncultured Methanosarcinales archaeon | reverse complement strand
GCCTTGCTAGCGGACGAGATAACCGTAAAGGAAGAGGAATTAACCGAGGAGTTAGAGGAAAGAATAAAGAAGGAGCTCGGGATAGCGATAACCAAGATAAGTGAGATAAAAGGAATGTTCGAGAAGAGAGACGACGAGGAGCTATGAAGCGGAGGGCTGCTACAAGGCAGGGATTAACGTTGCTGTTAATCCTGGTAATGAGCACCTACTTCTTCACCTCCCTGCAATCCTTGAAGAGGGAAGAAGCGAGAACCTTCCAAGAACTAGCGGAAAGACTGAGAGCGGTTCAGGAAAGAAACGCTGAAGCGTTCGAAGAGTTAAGCAAGCGAGAGGAAGCCGGCAGGGAAGCCATAAACGAGTCAGTGGAGAAGCTCGTGAGAGAGACCCGCGCGTTGAACGAGAAGATAGCCTTGCTGGAAGAGAAGCGGCGAAGCGAGTTGGAAGTGTTGAAGAAAGAGATAAAGAGCATCAGCACCGACTTGTCAAGCGTGGTCAGCTCGGCTGTGAGAACAGCGGTGAGCGTCACCACTGACAAGAACAAGGGGAGCGGTGTGTTCGTGAGCAGCAACGGCTACGTAATAACTAACAACCACGTGGTGGAAGGAGCTGCAGAGGCAACCATCATAGACTACAACGGGAACGTCTACCCCGCATTGATAGTGAGGACGAACTCCGAGAGGGACCTAGCGCTACTAAAGATAGGGGTGGAAGGCCACGACTACATAAAGCTGGGGGACTCTGACAAGGTGGCGGTGGGTGAAAGGGTGTTAGCTATAGGGAGCCCTGAAGGCTTAGACTTCACCGTGACTGAAGGCATAGTGAGCGCTAACAAAAGGGTTTTCTCAGAGATAGAAGGCAGCTTCATACAAACAGACGTCCCCATAAATCAGGGGAGCTCGGGAGGGCCCCTTATAAACTCCAAGGGAGAACTTATAGGGATAAACACTTTTAAGATTAAAGGCTCTGAAAACCTCGGGTTCGCTATCCCGTCAAACGAGGTGAAAGAGTTCCTCTCAGGGATTGCAAACGAGTGAAGCGGCTAGGAATGGGAAAGGCTTGAAGAAGAATGGTTGGGGAGAGCAAGCGAGGAAAAACTTCTTGAAATAAAGACTTTCCAATCCCGTCCCAGCCACTCCTTCATTCGCTGAGGACTCGTTCTCGGCAGACGCGTTTTCAGAAACAACCTCTGAAGAGTAGTTCCCTCGCAAGAGGCGCTCCACGTAAGGAGCAACCTTTTCAGGTGTCAATCCTAATAGCCCCCTGTTCCGCGGGTTGCGAAGCACGTGCATTAACTCCTCGTCGCTTAAGAAGTCAACCCGCAGGTTCTTCCGCGAATTGTAGTCAAACACGACGTCGAAGTTGTCCCTCACCCATAAAACCTGGGCCTCTCTTTGAACCCTCACCATGTTAACGCCGTACTTCTCCTCCTGCAAGCTCAACAAGTAAGCGCTGGCTAACGAGCTGGAAAAAAAGAATAATAAGAGGATGGCTGACTTTTTCATAAAGCCAAACTTCAGAATCAGGCTTATATAAAAGTTTCCCTGAAAAAAAGGAAAAGATTTAAATTAGCGGGGAAACACGGTGGGATTAATGCTCACGCACAACATAGACCCCGTCCTGTTAAGGATGGGGCCGTTACAAGTAAGGTATTACGGCTTGGCGTATCTTATAGGGTTTCTCCTAGCATACCTCGCCTTGAAGAGAGCGGTGAAGAAGAAAGAGTTGAAACTGACGCAGAAAGAGGTTGACGACTTCTTGTTCTACTCCGTTCTTGGCGTGATACTAGGGGGTAGGGTGGGGTACTTCTTATTCTACCACCCCTTGCAACTCTTGACCAGGCCGGACAGCTTCCTCTACATCTGGCAGGGAGGGATGTCCTTCCACGGGGGCTTCCTCGGAGCAATCCTCGCGGCTTACTTATTCTGCAAGAAGAAAAACGTCTCATTGTTAAAGCTGGGAGACGTGCTCGTGATGCCCGCGGCGATAGCGCTAGGCCTGGGAAGGATTGCCAACTTCATAAACGGGGAACTCGTAGGCACAGTCACCAACGTGGCTTGGTGCTTCAACTTCCCAGGCTTTGAAGGGTGCAGGCACCCAGCCCAGTTGTACTTAGCGTTGAAGAACTTCGCAGTGGCAGCGGCTCTTCTGCCCTTGAAGAAGGTGAAGGCAAGGGACGGGTTCTTGTTCTGGAGCTTCACAGCCCTCTACGGCGCTGGGAGGTTCATACTAGAGTTCTGGAAGGAGGACCCAACCCTGCTAGGGCTTAGCATGGGGCAGTACTTAAGCCTCGCCATGGCGTTGACAGGTGCTTACTTTGCTTGGAAGCTGGTTGAGAGATGAAGAAGTACAAAGTGGTTTCTAGGAACGATGGAAAAGCGGATTCCTTAAAACAGATCTTGGCAACGCAGGGATTCGAGGAAGACGACAACCCTGAATTCGTGATAAGCTACGGGGGGGACGGCACGTTCCTGAAATCAGAGAGAGAGTTTCCAGGAACACCTAAACTGCTAGTGAGGGACAGCTTGATATGTTACAAGTGCGTGGACTTAAGCCTTGAAGAAGTTCTTCGCAGCGTTAGGAAAGGGGAGTTCGAGGTGGAGGAGTTTCAAAAACTAGTGGCGTTGAAGAGCGGCTTGGAGTTGAAAGCGACGAACGACGTCGTGCTGAGAAACAAGTTCTTAAACAAGGCCTTGCGCTTCAAGGTTTACTTGAACGGTGACTTGGTGAAAGAATTGATAGGCGATGGTGTTGTAGCGGCGACTAGCTTCGGCTCCACGGGTTACTTCAAATCCGTGACTGGGAGGATCTTCAAGGAAGGCTACGGCTTAGCTTTCAACAACACCACCACTCACGAGGAGCCCTTAATACTTAGTTGCAAAGACGAGGTAGCAGTTGAAGTTACTAGGGAGGAAGGGGAGTTAGGAGTGGACAACGACCCGTTAATCGTTGAGGTTTCAGAAGGGGAAAGAGTGACTATTAAATGCTCTGAGGAAAAAGCGAGGATAATAACCCTGCCGAGCCAATCCAAAAAGTTTTTATAAACAATCCGTTGAAGAAGCATTATGAAGCCTTTGATAATAGTGAATTTCAAAGCATACCCCGAATCCACTGGAGACGCAGCGTTGAAGCTGGCAAGGACTTGCGAAGCCGTTGCAAGCCTAGGGGTGGATGTTAGGATAGCCGTGCCCGCCACCGAGGTTCAAAGACTAGCATCCGCGGTAAGCATCCCTGTCTACGCCCAACACATAGAC
>CAZTPT010000100.1:0-3262 GCA_964615705.1 uncultured Methanosarcinales archaeon | reverse complement strand
GTTCTACCTAGACCTAGCATTTCGCAAAGCGAGGAAGTCTGCTAAGAAGCACAAGTCCGACTTCAAGGAGAAAGAACTAGCCAGGATTAACTCTGTTAGCGACGTGGTTCAAGGCAAGTTAGAGGAAATAGTGAAGGGGTTTCCAAGCGTAGACTCCTTAACCCCGTTCTACAAGGAGTTGCTCGAAAGCAGCGTGGACGTTGCAGGGTTGAGGAAAGCGTTGGCAAGCATAGCGTGGGCGGCTGGAAAGGTTGAGGATTTCAAGAAAACCTTTTCCAAGAAGGTGAAATCCTCCGCCACGCCTCAAGCAGCCCTGCTCCACCGCAAAGCCTTCTACGGAAGAACTGCCTCTTTGCTGAGAAGGATAAACCCCTCGCTTGGAAAGGTTAAGGAGGCGAGGAAAGCATTCCTGGAATTCCCAGTGGTGAAGTCAATGCCCACCGCTTGCATAACCGGCTTCCCCAACGTTGGGAAAACCACGCTGCTAGCACGCCTCACAGGGTCAGAGCCAGAGGTTAGGAACTACCCCTTCACCACTAAGAAGCTCAACGTTGGCTACATGAATGGAGAAGTTCAAGTAATAGACACTCCTGGCACGCTTGGCAGGGAGAAGCTCAACAACATTGAGAAGCAGGCAGTGGCGGCGCTAAAACACCTCGCAACGGTGGTGGTGTACGTGTGGGACCCTTCAGAGTCATACCCTTTAAGCGAGCAGTTAAAGCTCTACGAGAACGTGTTAAGGCTTGGGAAGCCCGTGCTGCAATACGCGTCCAAGACTGACGTGGCGCCACTCTCAAAGCTGAGAGGATTAGTCACTGGAAGGGTTTACGCAACGGTTGAAGAGTTGAGAGAAGCATTGCTAGAAATGATTAACTCGAAGGGTTAGGTCTGACAGGGACCAGCTTAGTCGTGACTATTGAGCAACTGCAAGGGAGCTTGTGCTTGAACCTCCTCAACGCTTCTCGCGCCACGTCTAAGTGTTGCTCGTCCACCTCCACCTCGACAATGGTTTGACCCTTCCTGACCTGAGCCGCTAACCCTATAGGCTTCCCGAAAGCCCTCTTCATACCCTCACTCATACGGTCAGCGCCAGCTCCAGTCGCCATAGGGTTCTCCCTCAAAACGTGGTGGGGGTAAACCCTTATCTTCATGTGGTAGTAGGAAGAACCGCACTTCTTATCCAGCAACCTGTTAGCAGTCTTCCTCCCCGACTCCAAGGCGTTATGCCTTATCTGAACAGCGTCCTTAACCCTTAACTCTACCTTGTGAGAGAACTCCCTGGTAAGGTTTCCCATGTCGAACTTGACTATTAACAAGTTAGGAGTAGCCCTGACGTAGTTCTTCTTCCTGAACTTGGACTTCCTCGTGTAAGGCCTCTCCAACTCCCTGTAAGCAACTCCTTTCCTAAGCTTCGCCATTCCTCGCTGGAAAAAACACTGCTTTAAAAAGGTTTCTGGTTAGAGACTAACCAATCCTTATGGTTGCCCCGCTCGCCCCGCAGTGGAAGAAGCAATACCTCACTGGCAGGTCTGCGTGTTTCTTTATCTTCCTGACTTGAAGCTTCGCCTTTGTAATCCTGAACGAGCACTTAACCTCGAACACGTCGCAGAAACCCTCCTTGCAGCACAAGAGGTCTATCTCAGCCACTCTGCGCTTACCCTTCGTGACTGGTACGTTGCAGAACACCTCGTCGTACTCTCCAGACAACGCTTCTTTCAACCTTAAAAGGTATTTGTCGTGCTTGCTCAGCTTAACCTTGACACCTCTGCCAAACGCTTGAAGGAGTTATTCCAAGCGCTCTTATTTAAACTTTTCCCTCCCCTAACTCTTCGTCAAAGGTAATCTAGTAGGCGCTTCTCTTTTTTCCTTCAACTCTTTCAAGGGTGTTGTATCATCTGCCCCTGTTGTACCTCTGCATCATAATAGGATAAATATTAACTAACGTGTTGATTGCTCCTAACGCTCGCAGGCTCAACTCAGAGGTTCCCTTCGAAAATCTTGCATTACAGTCTCCGTCCAAGTTTGCTAGGGTTCGTTCTGCAAACTTCTCTTAATCGCGATGCTTAGTTGCAATTGGTTTATCTGGCTGAATTAGCAAAAACATTTATATTGATTTAAATCAGGACTTATGATTACGATGAAGAAGTGGGAAATTGCTTTGCAAAAATTTCTTAAGAAATGGGAGAACAAAAAGGAAGTAATCGGCGCAATTGTTTGCGGCAGTTATATCACTGGAAACCCTAGCAAACATTCTGACATCGACATTCACATCCTTTTAGATTCAAAAACTTCTTGGAGAGAAAGAGGTAACGAAGTTATTGATGGGGTTTTAATTGAATATTTTGCTAATCCGATCAAAAAGTATTATGAATATTTAGAAGAAGACTACAAACAAAGGAGGAGGATTAATGCTCATATGTTTTGCACAGGAAAGGTGCTTTTTGATAAGACAGGAGAATTAAAACGATTAATTAAAGATTCAAAAAAATATCTTGTTAAAAAATATCCTAAACAAAACAAAATTCAAACCGAATTAGCCAAGTATCACATTTGGGACGTGCTTGATAATTTAGAAGAAGTTTTTGAATCCAACACGGCGGAGTTCTTTTTTGTTTTTTATAATTGCTTGAATGAATTATTTGAAACTTACGCGAAATTTTTGCAATACGATTCAATACCTGTTCATAAACTAAGGCGTTTTCTCGTAGATGAAAAAGATAAGAAAAAATACCATGTAAGCAATTTCCCGGACGGAGAATTTGTTAAGATGTTTGTAAAAGCTATGAACCTCAAAGACAAATCTAGAATGATGAAGGAATATAAAAGATTATCAAAACACGTCCTTGATAAAATGGGCGGGTTCAATATTAATGGGTGGAAAATCAAAAGTCCTGCTAAATATGTTGGTGTCACCTAAACCACCCTGCTCGCTATCGTTCGCACCTCGCAGCTCTTTCCCCACTTCGTTTCGTTCGGCTCACTTAAAACAGCATATGCGGAAACCTCTTCGCGCTTCGGCTTCCAAAATCGCTCGCGATGGTAGCGACTTTGCTAAACCTCGATGCCAGGCGGGGAATCCTCTCCCAGTACGACGACACTTTTTTATAATTCTTAACTTTAATTCAAAAGCATGAAAGATTTGCAAGAAAAAATAAAAAAATTTTGTAAAGAACACTGTCTAGAGTCGCCAGCAGAACATAGAGTTTTAGACGCAATGTCAGAACTTGGTGAAGTCGCCAAAGAGATTCTCAAAATGAGCGAT
>CAZTPT010000099.1:0-3286 GCA_964615705.1 uncultured Methanosarcinales archaeon | reverse complement strand
GGAGTAAGGCAGCTTCCCAGCACTTTTCTCGCCGCCGTTGGAAGAGCCGCCCTTTTCTTTAACAACGCTTTCAACCTCTTCCCCAATGTACCTGGACAGCACGAGTTCCTCGCCAGGGATTAATAGGTTGGGGTCCTTCCGGGATGCGTGCTTGTAATCATAACCAGGACTCCAAGGGTGCTCCTTCAAAGACTCCTTCCCTGAGAGGAAAGCTATCTTCTCCGCCTCTAAGTATGTGTCTTTCGGGTCCGGCTCCTCCCCGCTCCGCGCATAGAGGCGCGACTCCGCTATCCTCCACAAGGAGCCCTCCTCCTTAACAAGGCATCTCTCCTGCTTCGCTACGTACCCCTTCACCTTTTCAATTCGTGGCTGAGCTGTCGGGGGCGGAGAAGGGTTGCAGGAGTAAGCAGAATACGCTAGCAAGAGCGGCGCGAGGACTCCTCCTATGAGGCGCTTCGCCTTGTAGAAACACTTGGTGAAGAGCATCAATAGCTATGATTTGTAGGAAGGGTTAAAAAAGTTTTTTCTTCAAAC
This sequence comes from uncultured Methanosarcinales archaeon, assembly GCA_964615705.1. Classification (GTDB taxonomy): domain Archaea; phylum Nanobdellota; class Nanobdellia; order Woesearchaeales; family CAYNLP01; genus CAZTPT01. Next base: position 2,752 of record CAZTPT010000099.1, on the reverse strand, counting down.
CCGGATTCGTTCTGGAAAACAAGAGTTGGAACAGGAAATCTTTCAGCAAGTCCCTCTTTAATAGAATACTTCCCTCACCGCTTGGTTCAACGCGTCCTTGTTCACAGCGCCGACCACTCTCTCCACTTCTTCCCCGTCTTTCAAGAAGACAAGGGTGGGTATGCTCCTCACCCCGTACCTCGCTGCGAGTCCAGGGTCTTCATCCACGTTTACCTTGAAGAAAGCAACGTCAGGGTTTTCCTTGCTCGCTTCTCCAAAGTGAGGCGCCATCATCTGGCAAGGCCCGCACCACGGAGCCCAGAAATCTATCACTGCCTTCCCCTTCAAAGCTTTCTCGAAGTCCTGGCTTGTCAACTCCTCCATCACTTTGAAGGGTGAACAGCTTTTTTATAAATATTTCTGAATACTGTTAAAAAAGGTTTTAACCCCTGCAGTTACGAGCGGAGGAACCGTTTAGAGTCCAAGCTGATAAAATCGTCGGCTTCCTCAACGAGTTTGGAACTCGCTGTCTTCTTGAAACTCATAACCTCCACCCTGCAACCAATCGCCTTTACGTACTTGACAACCTCTGTGAAGTCCCCGTCCCCTGAAACCAGGACCGCGGTGTCTATCTTCGGGGCGAGCCTCAACATGTCAGTCGCTATGCCTACGTCCCAGTCCCCCTTCTTCGCCCCTCCGTAGAAGACTTGCAAGTCCTTCGCCTTCACCTCGAACCCTATCTTTTCCAACGCGTCGTGAAAGTTTTGCTCGTCCTTGACATCAGCCTTTATGACGTAAGCAATCGCCCTGACGAGTCTCCTCCCAGCAACCGCTGTTTTCAAAAGGGTGGAGAAGTCAACCTTGGACTTGTACAAGTCCCTTGCGGAGTAGTACATGTTCTGAACGTCCACGAAGACAGCTACTCTTTGAGCCTTGTGCTTGTTGCCGTAAGCCATTCCTTTTGGCTTAGAAAAGGGTTTGGTTTAAAAAAGTTGTGAAAAAGGGGAGATTCTTTGTATGCTCACCCCACTACTAGCTCAGCCACCATTCCCTTCTCCTCGTGACCTGGTATGGGGCAGTAAACCTTGTAACTCCCCCTGCTAAGGTTGAGATTTAACTCAGCGCTTCCCCCTGACTCTATGCCGTCAGGAATGATTGCTTTGAAAGCTTCCCCTTTCTCGGACAATCCTTCAACCTCGAATTCGTGGTAATAATTGCCCTTGTTCTTCACTAGCAAGGTCACCTCTCCCTCCTCTGCCTTTATAACAGAGGGCTTGATGTAGAACTCTCCCAGCTCTACCTCGACAACCACTGGTTGAGGAGCCTCTTCCCGCGTCGCGTTCTCCTTCTCCTCAAACGTTACAGGAACGCCTGTGTCTACAGGTGCCTCCTTCTCCACTTGCTTGGAACACCCGCTCAGAACTACTCCAAGCACCACTATCAACAGTGCTAAGCAAAACCACCTCAAAGCGTTCATTGACATCACCCCGGAATGAAGAAAACAAGATTCTAATATAAAAATTTTCCGGTTTGACTGCTTCTTCAAACACGCTCGCCTCTTGCACCAAGATTCACCGCCACTCGCTCCGAAGCGTTAAAAAAGGGTTGCAAAGAAGAATAGTGCCTCACACCCTCTCTTATCAAAAAGTTTATATATGTAATTATCATTTTCCTCATTATGGCGTGGAAAAAAATCCTCTTCTTAATAGCTCTCCTGGTATTCTCCTCTTCAGCAATGGCTGTGTGGGAAGTGGTGAGCCAGCCCACACTAGGAGTGGATAACGTGGTTAAGGTTTACGACTTGAACGTCAAGGTTTTAAGCATAGACCTAGCCGGTGAGAAGGCAGAACTCACGGTGACGAAGGAGGGGAAGGTCTTGTTCAGAGGAGTTCTAGGGAAGGATTCGGGCTACACCGCCAAGCAAACCTTGAAGGTCTCAGTCACTGGGTTCAGAGAGAAGAACGCCAAGCCGTTGGTGAGCTTGAAGGTTGAGGAATGGGTTGAGGGATCTCTAGGCTGGTTCAACTTCCCTGAAAAAGTGTACCCTTCTGATGCTTACAAGGTGTTCTTCACCGTTAGGAACACTGGCTCTCTCCAAGCCACCTACTTGTTAAGGGTCAAGGTTGAAGGAGCGTCTGTAGAGAACAGCTACGAAGAGGAAAACGTTAAATGGGAGTCTCCCAAAACGGTTTCTGAAGAAGCGGTTCAAGAAGTTACGGTGGAGCCTGGCGACTATGAAAAGGCGTACTTCAAGGTAACGCCCTTGGTAAAGGAGGGATTTGTCAAGGCAGAGGCGGAACTCCTGAGCAGGTCTGGCGAGCGTCTCGCAACGCTCACCTTGGACCCTGTGCCCGTGGTGGACGAGCAAACCGCTTACATAGAAGACGTGACAGTCCCTAAAGCAATGATTGCAGGGGTTGAAAACCCGTTAAAGGTTAAGATAAGGAACAGCTGGGTCACCTCTTCAAACGAGTTCTACGTAGAGCTGGACGCTCCGGAGTTCAAAGTGGACAGCCCTGTCAAGCAAGCAAGGGTTTTCTCATTCACAACTCAAGAAGTGGTTTTCAAAGTGACTCCTTACGGCGGAGGAGAATTCCAAGTAGTGGCGAAGCTGAGCATAGGACGCTCGTTGAAAGACTCTATCAGCGTCCCTGTCACAGTGGTTGGGAAGAAGATATATGACATAACAAGCGTGGACGCACCCTCCAAGCTTGGAAAGGAAGAGGTTGGCTTGTTATTCGTGAACGTGGTTAACAGGGGGGCTTTGTATAAC
>CAZTPT010000098.1:0-3362 GCA_964615705.1 uncultured Methanosarcinales archaeon | reverse complement strand
AGAGTTGCGCGTTAACCTTTAAACATGGAGGACTTCTCCGTCTGGACAGAGAAGTACAGGCCTAAATCTTTGGAAGAGGTGAAAGGGCAGGACGACATAGTTAAGAGGGTTGCAGCTTTCGTGAAGAACAAGAACCTGCCCCACTTGTTATTCGCAGGGCCCCCCGGCACTGGCAAGACTTCCTTGGCGTTAGTGATTGCTAAGGAATTGTTTGGGGAGTCTTGGAGGCCTAACTTTTTAGAGTTGAACGCGTCTGACCAGAGAGGGATAGACGTCATTCGAAACCAGGTCAAGGACTTCGCCAGGAGCAAGTCTATTGGAGGAGTGCCTTTCAAGATAATCTACCTTGACGAAGCAGACGCTTTGACAAAGGAGGCGCAGCAAGCGTTGAGGAGGACTATGGAGAAATACGCGCAGACCTGCCGGTTCATCCTTGGCTGCAATTTTTCTTCCAAGCTTATAGAACCTATTCAAAGCCGATGCACTGTGTTCAGGTTCAAGCCTTTGTCAGAAGAGCACTTGTTAGGAATCGCAAAACACGTGGCTAAGGAGGAAGGATTAACCTTGGACAAGGAGGCTGCTTCTGCCTTGATAAAGCTGAGCGGGGGGGACGTGAGGAAGCTTATCAACTTGTTGCAAGCCTCAGCCGCTATCAAAAAGCACGTCACGGACTCCTTGATATATGAGGTTGCCAGCGCTGCTAGGCCTGAGGAGTTGAAGAAGGTGTTGGAGCTGTGCTTAAGAGGGGACTTCTTGAAGGCGAGGGATTTGTTGTGGAAGATAATGTTGGAGAACTCTCTTGCAGGCCTGGACGTTGTGAAGCAGATAAGCTCTGAGCTCTGGGGCTTGGAAGCGGGGGACGAGGAGAAGCTTCAATTATTGAAGGAGTTGGGCGAAGCAGAGTTCAGAATGGTTGAGGGAGCGGACGAGTTCATCCAGTTGGAGTCGTTCCTCGCAAGGTGCGCGTTGGTGAGGAGGTCTAGTCGTTGAAGACCCCGTACACGTCGCTCTTCACAGTGGCAGTTCTCAGCCTTCTCCCAAACACGTAGGGAAGCCTGTATGTTCGGTCGTTGTTCAAGGAATGCCTCGGCAACAGCAAAGAAGGATCCCTCCACACTTGGTAGTCTAACTGGTTCCTTATAACTATTCTGTTCTTCAAGCTTCGGTCAAGGTAGAACGGGTTGACTCCTTGGTTCCTCCCGAAGCGGTGATAGTTGTAAAGCCCGCTCCCCACGTAGCCGTTCCAGTAGTAACTATGCGGGCGGAGGTGAAAAGCGCTTGTTAACGAGACTGATAGGAGGATGGTGATGGTTGCAGCGACTAGGAATTTGTTTCTCATAAGCCAACACCTTTCAAGTTAATTACTGAGGAGGATGCGTTGTGAAAAGAAAAAAAGATTAATACCTAGGGAGAACAGTTGCTCCGCCCATCCTGGAACCGCTGTAAACGAAGCCTCCCCCTGTTATTCCTCTGAAGTAGGGTGCTGTGTTGAAGCGCCCTCCTATCCTGGCAGCCCTGTAGTTGTAGTAGTAATCTCTGCTCCCGTAGATGCCTGCCATGTATTGCCTGGGGTAGTACGCGCTTGAAAGGGAAACCCTGCACTCATACCCGCAGAACGGATGAGTCACTATTCCAGCCCTGAGCCCTGTGACGTAGTAGCTAGCGCTTGGGAAAGGGCCTCCAACTCTCACTGTCGGGTCAGTGATTGGGAGGACTGGTCCCGTGTAGGGGTACGCGCTTACTGGCACCCTTATGACCAGGGCTGACCCGTAGGGCCCGTCTCTGTAGATTCCTCCGCTGTAAGCACTGGTGAAGGCGGCTAGCAGCGCAGCCATCAACACCCACATAACCGTCTTATTCATCAAAACCACCTCAAAAACCAAAATTGTTACCACTGACGAATAACTAATCATTTAAATAGTTTTCGGTTGTTTTGGACGTGAATCTTTAAAAACCAATACGCTACCCGTTTAGAAAAGGTGCGAAGCCGTGCGACTCGTTAAACCCTCAAAGAAACAAGACTTGGAATTGCTGGAAAAGAGCAACTACACTAGGTACGTTCACGGAGAAGACGGTAGGCTTTACAAATGGGACAACATAGAAGTGTTGTACGTGAAAGGAGAAAGATACTCCCCTCTGCCCTCAAAGGAGCAAGACTTGTTAACAAGCAACTTAGAAGAATCAGTGGTTAAAGCAGTAAAAGAAACAAGTTCAGGAAAAAAACAAGTAGCAACATTCCCGTTCAAAGAAATAGACTCCTTTGAATACAATCCCAGCCTTTGGGAGAGATTGGAAACAAGGCTGAGAAAGCTTTTGCAAGGTTAAGATCCTAATTCTTGGATCAAGACAGGAACGTCCAAGAACTCGCCGTACCTGTAATAAGTGCGGACCTCTAACACGTCCTGGAACACTCTGCCCTTGGAAGGGCCTGTCCTGGTGATGAAGCAAGTCACAGGCCTGGGCGCATTATCCCTGAACTTCAAGACGCCGAAAGCCGCGCCTGGCGGGACGCTCACCTGTTCAAACCCTGCCTTGTCGCCCCTCAAAGTGGGGCAGCTGACAGAGTAATCGCTGTGCTGCAACGGAGCAACCACTACCAAAGCCTTGTAGATGTCAGGGTTGTCGAGGTTGAAGTCGCACGCGTAATCAGAGTCGTCGAGCCTGTTAAAGAAGACGCCGCTTCCAAGGTTTTGAACCACGAAGTTAACCTGAACCTTGTCATTACCAACAGGGGTCTGCTTGGCGCTCACCACCCTTAAAGGGCCCCCTGAGTTCTGAGGAAGGATGTCTGAGCGAAGAGTGCACAAGCTGTCATCCTGCAAATGCTCCGCTATGTCGTCCTTCAAGCAAATCTTCAAAGCGCTGAATGTGTAGTAGTCGTAGCAGAGTTGCAAGTTGAAAGTGAACAACTCGCTGCCGTAAATCCTTGGCTGAAAGCTCAACCCTTCAAAAGTGATAGTTGTGACCTCTCCCGGCAGCACCGTTCCGTCAAAGTTCCTCCGAGCTCTGGAAAGCTTTTGACCGAGCCGCTTCACCAAGTCTTGCCGGGACACGCCGAAGTCGGAAGGCTTAACCCCGCCCACCCTGACCAACGCGAATGGGTTAACCGTGCCGGGGCCAACGTCTGCCTCACCAACGTTTTCCAAAGCGACGGCTATCATGAAAGGAAACTTGCCTTGGTCGTTGATAATCTTAGGAGGTGCTCCTTCAAGCACGCTCATCCTCAAACCCTCCACCCCTCCTGTGAAAGGGTTCGCAACAGAGTCCTCTTCAAGGCGGGAGCCGCTACAAGAAACCAGGAATAACAACAAGAAAAGAATTGCTCTTTTCATGGCTGCGTGTTACCGCCGGGCTCGTTAGTG
>CAZTPT010000097.1:0-3380 GCA_964615705.1 uncultured Methanosarcinales archaeon | reverse complement strand
AACATTTAATAAATGCTTAAAAGTTTTAAAAATAGTTAAAATAGCATAACCAATAATAGCATAACCAATATTTAAAAAATGAAGTTTTTGCTTAAAATATTTAGAAAGCAGTTAGCACTCCTGAAGAGTAGAAAGATTTAAATAGGGATTGCTCTCGTAGAAAGGTGTAAAAAAGAGCAGGTGGAACTGTTGAGAAAAGCAACGCTCATAAGCATTCTAGCAGCGCTGCCAAGCGCGGCGGCTTACTATCAGGGAATCCGACCGTTAAACACCTTCGTCCAAATGATAGCCAACTTCTTCACAGCGCCAGCGCTTAAGAACTACTACGTCCAAGTAGGGGTGATAAGGTTCGCCTTGTTCCTCGTAGTGTTCTCAGTGGCGAACATGGCTTTCAAACGAGTGGGGTTTGAAAACAGGGTTGCAGGTACCGTGAGCTTCGTGGTAGGCTTCATATCAGCATTCTTCATGCCAGAACCGTGGCTGATAGCCACTGGTGGAACCATCACCGGACTCGTAGCAGCCGCGGTGCTGCTCGGAGTCATAGGAACCGGGATATACTGGGCAATGGTTAAGCTGAGAGGCAACGCGTTATACCACTTCTTCGGATTAATAATACTATTCGTGCTGATAGAAGTAGTGCTGATATACGCGTCCCTCATCGGCGTGGACGTGCTAGCAGGAGGAGTTGCGGGAGGCGCGGCAGGAGCAGTGATAGGGAGCTCTATAACAAGGTCAAGCGCTAATAAAGGAATCCCCTTAGGAAACATAAACCCTCCGAGAGAACTACCAATAAGAAAACTCCACAACCCAGAAGAAAACGTGAAGAAACTACTAAGAAACCCGGAACCCTTACCCGGAACTAAGAAAGGAGAAGAAACAACGCCTGCAACTAATTTGCCGGAACAAAACAATTTCCCACCCTGAGAGTTAAAAGATGGCAACAGTTGAAAACGTGGTTATAAACATCCTCGCAGTCCTGCTGTACTGGTTATTCGTAGCCCTGAACATCCTAATCATCTGGAAGCTTATAGAGATGATAATCAGCATAGGCTCCTCCCTGAAAGGAGGAAAGTGGAAGTGGCCGTGGGGGAAGAAGGAAGGAGGAAAAGAAGGAGGAGGCGGAAGAGACAAGGGAGGTGGAAAGAACTGGGGGGATGGAAAGGATAAAACAGGAGGTACCAAGACTGAGGAAGAAGAATTCAACGAGGCAAGAAACAATCCCGGATCATTAACGGTTTTCGTAACAAACGTGCACGACAAGCCTGTAGAGAAAGCAAAGGTTGAACTCTGGACTATTAAAAGAGGAAACCTCTTCACAAGAGCAGCGAACTTGGTTAAGAAAGGGTTCGGGAAACATAACAGGTATTTTCCAAACAACACGAACATTCACGGAATAGCGCGGTTTGAAGACATACCTAGCTTAACATACAAACTAAGAATTACCTACAAACTCAGCAAGAGGGAAAAATACAAGGCAAAAACAGCGTATTACTTAGAAAAACAAAAGAAAAACATTGAAGACTTAGTGAAGCCAAGGTTTTGGCATAGAGGTAAAAAGATAAGTTTGGAAACAATGATAGAAGTACTTCCCGGCACGGACAAGGTAAGAAAGTTTGTGCTACCATTTGAAAGCGAGTACGACCTAGGATTTGAACCCTTCATCGTTGACGTAACAATAACGCCTCCAAAAGGGATAAGAACGATAGGAAGAATAAATGCTAAACGATGATCATAAAAAGAAGATTTGCACGACAAAAAGAATACCCAATACACAACACTAGTTTCAACTTACATCGCATGGAACCACCTGAAAACGCACCGGAAAAGAGAGAGGAAGGAAGGACTTCAACAGGAAACTCTCCTGCTGTGGGTGCAGCCAAGCAACCGGAAAGCGGCGCGACAGGAACCACTTCTGAAATAGAGAGGGATTCAGAAAGCTCTAAAACCTCTATCTGGAACAAGATAACAAGCTTGTTCAACAAGCAAAGGGACAAACCAGAAGAGAAGAGGAAGATATTCTACTACACCTGGTGGGCTTTTGAAAAGGTGGAAGACGTAGCGTTCCTCGACTCCGAGGGCTACTATCCGAGAGAGATATCCAGGCTTAACAAGGCATGGTACAACGAGTTAAGGACGAAACACGAGGATATAATATTTGATAATCACAAAGGAACAGGAAGGGTTACTGGCGTCTTTCTGGGGATGGACGGAGTCACCGATGTGGAAGAGAACTTTGAAGACAAGTCCCTAACGCTTCCAACAGAGCTGTTCGACGAGTATCCCGTGATAGGGTTAGGAGTGTCTGTGCCATTCCTCCACGAGTTACAACTAGTTAAGAACAATAAGGAAAGGTACGGCTTGCTAAATCCTGAAGAGTACAGGTGGAGGTGGACGTACAGGTTAGCAAAAGAGGTTAAGAACGGCGGGACTATAAAAGGGAGGGTTGTTTGGGAAGATAAATCCCGTACTGAAGGAGTGGCGAGTAGATTCCCCTTAAGCGATGAAAGAGAAGCAGAAAAGGTTATAATATCAACTAAAGACATAGGGGTTAAGAAGCCAACTATAAAGGTGTATTCTAAGGATACACGTAATGAAATAAAGAATGTGAAGGCGTATATTGACGATCAGGGACGATTCACCATAACAAATATTCCAATCAACGAACCCTTAATAATCAAAGCTACAAAAAGAAAGGCTAGTCAAATACCCCACACAAAGGGTTTCCCAACAACGCACATAACCTTAACCCCCACGCATCCTTCATATGACAAGGTAGTCATACCTTTAAAGGAAAAAGAGGAAGAGCCACCGGTAGTGAAGATTGTGCCGACTCATGACAAGAAGGCGTTGAAAAAAAGGCTGAAGCAAAAGCAACCTAATAAAGGACCCTTCGGAGAGGCAGATCCTATTAAAAGTAGGGGGGGGAATAGGTTCGAAGCAACATTCACCGTATATTCTAAGAAACAATTTGAAGCAAAGCCGTATCTTTTGTTTTGTGATAAAAATGGAAGCTATGCTGACATAATAGAGAAAGCTGTGAATAAGAGCAAAATAGTAATTAAAGATGATGAGTATGAATATCCTTGTAATGAACTAAAAAAACTGAAAAAAGACGATAAGATAGACGCTGATTTCACCTTTAATAATAACTTCAAAAAAGGAGAAACCTATTTCCTCTACTGCGTTCTTCTAAAAGACAAGGAGGGAGAGGAAGAGGTGGGATGGAGGGGTGAACGTGGGAGGTTGAGATGGAAAAGGAGCAGTAAGAATGTAAGCGATAACGAGCAAGCCGAACGAGACAACAAAGTATACGACTTCGACTTGATCCCAATAACAAAGGAAACATAAAAGAAAGAAAAAGCATCAAAAAAAACAAAAAA
>CAZTPT010000096.1:0-3404 GCA_964615705.1 uncultured Methanosarcinales archaeon | reverse complement strand
CCTATATCCACTAAAATCTCAAAAGAAAATCCTATGCTTTTATGTTCACCGCGTTGAGTTTGGTAAAAAAAGCAACTTTTAGTTGTGAAGAACTCCCTTGCTTTGAAAACACCCGTTTTTATAGAAACCTTTTTAAACCAGTAATATATCGGCTCTGATATAAGGGTGTTTCGGTGTGAAGAATCTCAAACCTTTAATGATGAAGTTGCTGCAGGAAAAACCCTTGTCCGGCTACGACTTGGTGAAAGAGGTTGAGAGCAGGACTGGTTGGAAGCCGAGCTACGGAGCAATATACCCCTTGCTTAAGTCCATGAAAGAGGAAGGGCTCGTTAGTTGCGAAGCGGTTGGGAGGAGGAAGGTGTACAAGCTCACCAGGGAAGGGTTGTCTAAGGGTAAAGAGTTGGACCAGGCGAAGGAGGAGTTGTGCAAGGCGTTGAACAAGAAACTAACGCTCCTCAACAAGTTGACAGGGTCTTCTTACAAGTGGAATGGTCACTCCCCAAACTTCTTGCTCCTAAGCACTGAGTTGGAAGCTTTGAAGAAGGCGTTGTCCTCAAACAAGTTGATAGGTAAGCGTTTAGAGGAAGCAAGAGGGATACTGAGAAGAGCGGCGAAGGAGTTGAAAGCGTTGAGATGAAAACGATAATAAAACTTGAAGACGTTTGGAAGGTTTACGAGATGGGAAAGGTGAAAGTGGAGGCTTTGAGAGGTGTGAACTTAGAGGTTAACAAGGGGGAATACCTCTCCATAATGGGTCCCTCCGGCTCCGGGAAGAGCACTGCTATGAACATGATTGGTTGCCTGGACAAGCCGACCAAGGGGAGAATATTCCTGTCAGGGAAAGACATATCCAAGTTGTCAGAGTCAGGACTGGCTCAGATAAGGGGGAGGAAGATAGGATTCGTGTTTCAAAACTTCAACCTCATAAACACGTTAACCGCGTTGGAAAACGTCGCCCTCCCCATGATGTTTCAAGGAGTGCCTGAAAGGGAGCGGCGGAGGAAGGCTTCGCAATTGTTAGAACTCGTAGGCCTAGGGGACCGGTTGAACCACAAACCCACCGAGTTGTCAGGGGGGCAGCAGCAAAGAGTCGCCATTGCCAGGGCTTTAAGCACCGACCCAGAAGTGGTGTTGGCTGACGAGCCAACCGGCAACTTGGACACCACGACAGGGGACCAAGTGTTGAAGCTGTTAGAGGACTTGCACGCGGAGAAAGGAGTCACCGTAGTTCTGGTAACTCATGACAGGAACGTTGCTAAAAGAGCGGACAGGACTGCTTACTTGAAGGACGGAGTGATTGTTAAGAAGTTGTGAGGTGAAGAGAAATGAGATGGGCGGCGTTTTTAATGATAGCAATGATGGCTGTGCAGGTTCAAGCAGCTATTGACGCGTCTTCAGCCGCGGGGCCCTCGCTGAAGGCGTCGTTGTTGAAGTACGAGCCAGTCCCTGCGCATCCAGGGGACTCCTTAGACGTCTGGGTGAAGCTGGAGAACACCGGGGGAGACGTTGCCAGCGACGTGAAGCTGGAATTCGTGGACAACTACCCTTTCAAGCTGGAAAGCAGTGACGAGAAGGTTCACAACGTCGGGAGCTTGCCGGGCAGGTACGACTACGTGGCGAAGTTCAAGGTTAGGGTGGACCCCTCCGCGCCGACAGGCACGGCTAACCTCAAGGTGAGGTATGGTTACGGCTCCAACGCTTGGTCAGAGCAATTCCTAAGCGTAGACGTGGAGTCAAGGATAACAACCTTGTCTGTCGAGAAAGTAGAGGTGGTTCCTGAAACCCTGCGTCCAGGGCAGGAAGGAAGGGTTGAAGTAACTGTTAAGAACTTGGGAGAGTCAGTTATTAGGAGGGTTTCCGCCAAGCTAGACTTGGAAGACTCCGAAGCACCCCTAGCACCTTCACGCTCAGCCACGGAGTTAAAGATAGAATCATTGAACCCTGGCGAGGAGCACGTCTTCGCCTTCAACGTCATACCCTCCATGGAGGCGTCCCCCGACGCTTACAAGGTTCCTTTAAAGTTCGGATTCACCGACGACGCCGGCACAGAGTACTCCTACAAGGACTTAGTCGGAGTGGTGATAGCGTCCCCGCCCGAACTTGAAGTAATCATAGACTCAACCAACCTCTACTCTGACAAGAGGGTGGGAACGGTGGCGTTGAAGTTCGTGAACAAAGGGTTGGAAGGGGTGAAGTCAGTGTACGTAAAGCTGCTGGGGTCTGACAGTTACGAGTTACTATCCCCCAGCGAGGAGTACTACGTTGGAAACATTGACAGCGACGACTACGAGGTTCAAGAGTTAAAGGTTAAAGCGTTGTCAGACAACGTTGAGATCCCGTTAAGAGTGGAGTTCAAGGACTCTGCTAACAAGCCTTACTCCAAGGAAGTGAAGGTGTCGTTAAAGCTCTACCCCGCCGAGTTGTCAGGGGAGAAGAAAAGCGGCAAGGCGTGGATAGCAGTGGTGGCTGCGGCGGCGCTCCTCTTGATATACTCTTGGAGGAAGAGGAAGCGTGAATAAACTCTTGGACTACTTGGCGTTGTCCTTGAAGAACATCACTCACAGAAAGCTGCGCAGCTGGCTCACCATGATAGGCGTTTTCATAGGGGTTGCTGCGGTAGTGTCGCTCATCAGCTTGAGCCAAGGGTTGCAAGAAGCAGTGCGGGAACAATTCAACGCTTTAGGAACCAACCTGATAACTGTGAAGGCGAAGGGGGGCGGCTTCGGGCCTCCAGGGACTTTCACGGCGAGGAAGATTACCAAGCGCGACTTGGAAGAAGTAGCAAGGGTGCCAGGCGTTGAGAGGGTTTTCGGAAGGATAGTCAAGCCTGCAAAGATAGTGTTCAACGACAAAGCGAAGTTCTTATTCGTGGCTTCCCTCCCAGAAGAGCAAGAGGACAGGGAGTACTTGTACAGGGTGAGGGATATGAACTTGTTAAAAGGGAGGCTTTTAAAGACGGGTGACAAGTTCAAAGCAGTCATAGGGAACAAGTACTACGCGGAGAAGTTCTTCGGCAGGACGGTCAGGCCGGGTGACAAGTTAAGGATTAACAACCAAGCAGTGGAGGTGGTTGGGGTTTGGGACAGGACTGGAAGCCCGGAAGTCAACCTCGCCGTATTCATGAACGAGGACGCGGTGCGAGAAGTGTTCGGCTTGGGAGACGAGTACAGCGTAATCATTGCTAGGACTTCAAAGTCAAGCGACGTCGACTTAGTGGCTGAAAGCATTGAGAGGAGGCTGCGAAGCTTTAGGAACGTGAAGGAAGGAAAGGAAGACTTTGAAGTGGAGACTTCTCAACAATTGCTGGGAACTTTTCAAACAGTCCTCTCCATAGTTCAAGCAGTGCTGGTAGGCATCGCTGCTATTAGCTTGCTGGTTGGAGGGGTGGGTATTATGAACACTAT
>CAZTPT010000095.1:0-3437 GCA_964615705.1 uncultured Methanosarcinales archaeon | reverse complement strand
TCCCCTTCTCGAAAGAGCCCTCCACATCTATCGAGCCCCTCAAGTGGTGGTCTATTAAGAAGCGGTATGCGAAGCGTATGTCCGCCTCGTAAGTCCTCACCCCTTTCTCTTCCAATGCATCCCTAAGGGGCGGAACGTCTTTAGGGCTGTGGAGCAAAACCTTCACCACTGGTTCTTCTTCAAAGTTTTTAAGGTTGCAAGGCTCTGTCCAAGCACCTGCTTTTTCTAACAAGTGATTCACAACTCCCAAGTCTTTCCGCCTGATGAAGAAGTAAGGGGTGTAAGTCTTCACAGCTAAGAAGGACTCCCCGTTTTCCAAGCGGCCGTAAAGCTTAACCCTCGCCCTCCCCTCCTCCACCGAGTAGCTAGGGTAGACTATGAACCCCTTCATAATCCTGCATAATTATTCCAGCTATAAAAAAGTAGCGGAGAGCCAAACTTTTAAAAGAAGCTTTGGCTTAACGCTTGGAATGAAGAAGAGGGTTATGATTGTTAAGAAGGAGCGCTGCAACCCAGTAGCTTGCGGGGGCTACCTCTGCATAAGGGTGAGCCCAGGGAACAGGGCGGGGAAGGAAGTGATTGTTAAGAGCAAGGACGGAAAGGTAGAGGTGAACGAGGAGGTCTTGACGGATGCGGACTTCATAGCCGCTAAGAAGTGCCCCTTCAACGCGTTGCTCCTGGTAAATCTGCCGGCAGAGCTTGACAAAAAGCCGATTCACAGGTACGGGAAGAACGGCTTCTCCCTCTACAACTTGCCAGTTCCAAGGTTCGGAAAGGTTGTTGGCATACTCGGGAGGAACGGCATAGGGAAAAGCACTGCTGTGAAGATACTGGCAGGCGTTTTGAAACCTAACCTTGGCGGAGAGTCTCCCTGCTCTAACGAAGAGTTGATGAATTATTTCAAAGGCACAGAGGCGCAGGGGTTCTTCGAGAAGTACTTGAACGGCGAGGTAAAGGTTTCTTACAAGCCCCAGCAAGTAGAGCTAATACCTAAGCAGTACAAGGGGCGTTGCGGGGAGCTGCTCAGAAAAGTTAACCAGAGAGGGGAACCTTTTTTCAAACAGGTTTGTGAAGCGTTAGATTTAACCAAGATACTAGGGCGAGAGTTAAGCCACGTGAGCGGGGGCGAGTTGCAAAGAATAGCCGTAGCGGCAGCTGCTTTGAAGAAGGCAAACGTGTACATATTCGACGAGCCAACCAGCTACCTGGACGTGAAGCAACGATTAAAGGCATCCAAGTTCATAAGAAGCCTCGCCTCTCCTAAAACAGCAGTGATGGTGATAGAGCACGACCTCATAATCCTCGACTACCTCGCAGACGTCGTCCACTTGATGTACGGGAAGGAAACCGCTTACGGCGTGGTGAGCCAAGCAAAGCCGGCCAGAAATGGGATAAACGCTTACCTCTCGGGTTACTTGAAGGAGGAGAACGTGAGGTTCAGGGACCACGAGATAAGGTTTGAGAGGAGGGCTCCCTTGATTGCTAAGAGAGAGGTGCTCGCTTCGTGGGAGGTGTTTGAGGAGAGGTTCGGAGAATTCGTGTTAACAGCGGAGGAGGGCGCGGTGGGGAAAGGAGAAGTCGTGGGTGTTTTAGGAGAGAACGGGATAGGGAAGACGTCCTTCGCCAAGGTCTTAGCGGGTGAAGCGGGGAGCCACTCCTTGGACTTGAAGCTTTCCTACAAGCCGCAATACTTAGAGGCAAGCGAGGACTCCGTGGCTTTGTTCTTGAGAAACGCGTTGAGGAACAAGTACCTCTCAAAGCTGGAATTGGAGCCTTTGCTAAACCTTAAGCTTTCAGAGCTGAGCGGGGGGGAGTTGCAAAAAGTGATGATTGCCAAGGCGTTGGGGGAGGAGGCAGAGCTCTACTTGTTAGACGAGCCTTCTGCCTATCTTGACGTGGAGCAAAGGCTTCTCGTCTCCAGGGTTATAAGGGAGTGCGTGGACGCCGAGGAAGCATCAGGGTTGATAATAGACCACGACATACTCTTCCTCGACTACCTCTCGGACAAGTTAATGGTTTTTGAAGGGAAACCCGCTGTTCACGGCTTCGCAAGGGGCCCTTTCGAGATGGAGGAAGGAATGAACTTGTTCTTGAAATCACTCGGCATAACGTTCAGGAGGGACGAGTACAACAACAGGCCGAGGGCGAACAAGGAAGGCTCTGTCAAGGACAGGGAGCAAAAAAAGTCTGGGAAGTATTACTATGCGTAGCGACTTGTTAGTTTTAACCGTTGTTGCTTTAACAACCGCTTCGCTAGCATTTCTCATAAGCGTTTATTCATCCGTGTACGACTCTTCAATCTATCAAGGAGGCCTGGCTGAAAGGGTTAACTCTTACCTTAGTTCCCCATTATTTGAATACAAAGATGAATTGCTGGGAGGCTTCACTGTTTCCGAGAGGTCTCACTTAAAGGATGTTAAGAGATTGCTGGACCACTCTCTCGTTGCTTACAAAGCGTTAAGCGTGTTCCTACTCGCAGCGTTCCTCTACTGCTTATCCCATGATGAGTTGCTCATTTTCAAGAAAGGCTTGCTAGGGGGCGGCGGCGTGTTGTTCTTCGCAACTCTCTTGACCGGCTTTTTCTTTATGTTAAGCTTCGACGCTGCTTGGACCGCTTTTCACAAAGTGTTCTTCCCTCAGGGGAACTGGGAGTTCCCTTCCAGCTCCTTATTAATAACCTCGTTCCCTGAAGAGTTGTTTCAAAGAGAGGTTTCAGCGGTTATTGCAAAGGTGTTGTTACTCTCAGCCGCTCTCGTCAGCATAGGGGCGGGGAAATGTAAAAAAAGAAAGTTACCAGTTAAGCTCGTTTAAGTCCTTTGCCAAGTCGTCAAGTTCGGACAAGTTCAAGTCCTTCTCAAGATCTTCCACTTCTGATAAGTTCAAACTTTCATTAACGCCTTCCACAGAGGGATTTATTGGTGGAGTCTTCTCTCCAAGGCCTCCTCCCTGAGAAGGCTGCTCTTTCACTTTTTGCTGTTCATCGACGCTTGTTTTCTCACGCACGCCTCCTTGAGAACACGCTGTTAGCAACAACCCCACCGCTAATAAGAGAGCTATTAATTTCTTCATATCGACATCACCAACGGTAACAGTTTGAAATAATCATTTAAATAATTTGTTAAAAAAATGAAAAAAGTGTTATTAACAAGAGGTTAGGCTGATACCTTCCTCCCTGAGCAAAGCTATGACTTCCTTCAACACTTGGTGAGCGTCTCTAAGGGATTCTTGGGCGCTCTTCAAGTGCTCCTTTGCGGTTTCCACTTCTCTCTCATCGCTCCACGCGTCTTTCATCAAGGCGTAGCTTTCCCTCGCCTGGCCCAGCAATGAGTCAAACTCTTCAACTAAGGCTTCCAGGCTAGGAATTGTTTCGTTGCCAGCTTGGTCCACTGCGCAGCTTAGCCTCTCTTCTAATTTCTCTGCGCGTTCAATTATTAAGC
>CAZTPT010000094.1:0-3447 GCA_964615705.1 uncultured Methanosarcinales archaeon | reverse complement strand
ACTCCTTCCTCTTAGCAACGGCTTGCTTCAACTCCGCCACTTCTTGTTCCGCATTAGCCACGTAGGGAAGCGTTAACACAGTTCCCGCGTCAACCACTAGTTTCTTGTTCAGAAGGGTTTTCTCAACGCTAACTCCGTTAACGCTTTCCAAAGGAGCCTCGAAGACTTGCAATTTCAAAAATCCTTGTTTAAACCTTAAACGCTCACCCTCAACCACTAATTCATAGTTGGCAATCCTCGCAGCCTCTGCCAAGCCGGCTAGCAAGGCAGTGATGAATGCCAACACTCCTACCGACTCAAAGACAGGCTTCAAAGCCGGGAACGAGTTCAAAAGTCTGAGCCACGGCCCCGCCACGTCCACTCCGAACAACGCCTTCAACGCTTGAACCAACACCACGAGTCCTGCAACTAAGAGCGCCGCCGCGAGGGCGGCGTTAAGAACTGCCAGTCCCAGGTTGCTCCGCAACCTTAACCTCTCCATCACTCACCTCCAAGACCAGCTTCTTCAAACCCTTCTTCCTAGCATCTTCTACCAACTCCTTCAATTCCTGGTAGTGCTCATATATAAGCCTTGCCTTAGCCTCGTTCTCCTCCACCTCTCTCTTCAACTCCTCCACCCTAGCCTCTTGCTCCTCCACCACCCTCTTCAAAGCGTCCAACTCCCCCCCGGACTCCTCGTTTCGCGCCTGATTAAAGAATTCCTGGATCGCCTCGCTGAAAGTGTTAAAGAACCTCTCAGGCTGCCTCGTCTTCAACACGAAAGGCACGGGCGCACCTACAATGTTAGGCTTTAACGACTCCTCAAACAACCCTTGAACAACTCTTAACAACTCCTCCTTGTCAACAACGTCAAGGCCTGAATCCTTACCCACCCCTAACCTGGAGCAGGCCTCCTCTGCGTATACTTGTCCAAGGCTTAAATCTTTGGCTAGGAACTTCACCAAGGAATCCATCTTAGTAGAGCCCGCCAATTCTTCCAACTCCTCAACCTTCAAAGCCCTAGGGTCAACGCTCTTAGGGGGTGGCTGGTACGGAACTCCACCTCTAACCACCCTGGAACTCCAACGCTGAGGCTTCAAAGGCAGAACAATCCTCCCCTCGCCGTTGCAAAGCACTAGGTTGCCGCGGCTGAACAGCTCAGCTATCAAGAACAACTCACCCCGCTTCTCAAAAACCAGCCTTATTATCCTCTCAAACCCTAATTGTTCAACCCCTCTTAAGAAGCCCCCCTTCAAGTGCTTGCGCAGGGCTTGGCAGAACTGAGGGGGCTGCTTAGGGACAATGCCTTTCTCAACGCTTATGAATGAGTGAGTGGGTAGCTCTAAGCGGAGAAACCTCTTCTCCTCGCCTCTGAACTCGAAGGTGAAACTGCTTCCTCGCTGGTAAACATTGGTGAGCCTGCTCCCTTCCAAGCAGCGCAGTTCTCCAACGAGGTAGTGAATGTCCAGCGAGCCCAAACCCTTAACCATGCATTGCTATAAAGAAACTCTTTTTTTAAAGCTATTCCACCGTGACTGACTTTGCAAGGTTTCTCGGCTTGTCCACGTTTAAGCCTTTAAGGGTGGCTGCGTGGTAGCTCAACCACTGCAACGGCACAACGTTTACCAGCGGGGCTAGGAAGGGGTGCGTCTTTGGAACCTTTATCAAGAAGTTTGACAACGACTTAACCCTTTCATCCTCTGAATCAGTAATGGTGACTACGAAGCCTTTCCTGGACTTCACCTCCTCCATGTTTAACAACACCTTCTCAAACAACAAGTCCTGACCCGTCGCTACGAAAACGACAGGCATTTCAGGGTCAACCAACGCTATGGGTCCGTGCTTCATCTCAGCGGCGGGGTACCCCTCGGCGTGTATGTAAGAAACCTCTTTCAACTTCAAAGCACCCTCTAAAGCAACTGGGTAGTTCAAACCCCTCCCCAGGAACAACGCGTTGTTAAAACCCTTGTCCAAGAACAACCTCGCCAAATCCTCAGCAGCCTTGCTCGTGTTTAAAGCCTCTTCAACCCTTGCGGGCAGCGCCTCCGCCTCTTCGACCAAGAAGGGGTCGCTCACCAATCCCTGCCTGCACCCCTCCAACGCCAGGCTTGCAAACACCCATAACTCCGCAAGGAACGCCTTGGTGCTAGCCACCCCTACCTCCACGCCTGCGCCCATTCCCACTTTGAGGTCTGCCTCTTCCCAGAGCGAGCTTCCAGGAGCGTTCACCACGCAAGCCGTTTCGCAAACCCCCCTGGCAAGCCTCAACGCCTCCAAGGTGTCCATCGTTTCTCCTGACTGGCTAACCGCTAGCAACAAGTCCCTCCCCTCTATCACGGGGCTCCTGTACCTGAACTCGGACGCGTGCTCCGCCCTGCACTTCACCCTTAAAGCGCTTTCCAACAAGTACTGGGCGTAGGTGCAGGCGTGCCACGAGCTGCCACAAGCAGTCATTAACACCCTCTCCTTTCCCAACACGCTTTCCAGCAACGGCTTCACGTCCAAGGACTGGTTCCTCCAAAGCATTGCTGGTTGCTCCTCAATCTCCTTCTTCATGAAGGGCTCCTCAGATTCCCCGCCAGGTTTGAAAGCGTTAAGAAACCATTTCAAGGAAACCTCTCCTTCCTCGTTAAAAGCTTTGCATCGGCCAGGCTTGCAAAGCACGCAGCACTCGTCCGGCAGCCTAGCCGCTTTTTCGCAAGGAATCGCTGAGGGGTCTGACGCCATGAACGCCTCCCTCCCAGTGACAGCTACTGCTAAAGGAGCCCCTTTCCTAAACCCTGCTATCCCGTTAAATCCTTTCCTAACGATTGCCACCGCGTAGCAACCCCTCAACTCCTTCATCGCTTTCAACATCCCCTTCTCCAAAGAGGGCTCTTCTTCTAACAAGTGAGCGATGACTTCGCTGTCAGTGCTTGACTTGAACACGTGCCCCCTGTTCTCCAGCTCCGCCCTCAACTCTTTATAGTTCTCGATGGTGCCGTTGTGCGCTATGCAGAGCTCCCCCTTGCAGTCTGTGAAGGGGTGCGTGTTTTCAAGCGTTACAGATCCGTGAGTCGCCCACCTCGTGTGCGCCACGCCTGCGAAGCCGTCGGGCAACTTCTTGTTAGCCAACCCTTTCACCGGGCCCGTGGTCTTAACAATGACTAGTTTTTCTCCCACCACTCCTATGCCTGCGGAGTCGTAGCCGCGGTACTCCAAAGCTTTCAATCCGTCCAGCAATTTCTTAGAAACACCGCTCCCAGCGCACGCGATGATGCCGCACATCGCTTCGTTGTTAGGAATTGCTTGTTAAAAGCTTAACCCAGGACTGCTTCTTAACAAAAACCTTAAAAGAGCGTGCTTTCCACCTTTCAACTCTTTGAAAAGCTTTTTTCAACCCCTCCACCACGCTTCCCAACCATCCCCGCGCTTTTTCAAAAGGTTAAAGCTTTTTCCAAACCAGTATTTATTCTTAACCAAGCGAAA
>CAZTPT010000093.1:0-3472 GCA_964615705.1 uncultured Methanosarcinales archaeon | reverse complement strand
CACATGGACGCGAAGGTCCTCGAGGCGATCATCGAGAGACCACTCGATCAAAAACTCCGTAAGGAGAGTCTCCGTGAATGGTTCCAGCAACCACGTTTGCAAGCGCGCCCACCCTCATCGCTTCGTACAAAGCCCTGGCTTCCTTGCTCCTCACCTCTCCTATTATCAAAGCAGAGTCGCCCAGTCGGAGAGTCGTCCTTATGCCTGTATCCGCCGGGACCTCAGAAGTGCCTGTTGACAATGCCCCTGCAACCTTCATAGGCTGGATGTTGTAGTTCAAGTCCCTCAACGCCTTGACAGGCAACTCCAACGTGTCCTCAATGGTTATGATTCTGTACTTCCTCATCACCTCCACGAGCAACGAGCCAAGCAGAGACGTCTTGCCAGCGCTCCTCGTCCCTGCTATGAGCATCGTCCGGTTCCCGTCTATTATGAAGCTTAAAACCCCTGCCGCTAAGGGGGTGAGCATCTTGTGCTTTATGAACAATGGCAGCGTCCACGGCTTGTCCCTGTGCCTTCGGAAAGCGTAGGCGTGTCCTTGCGGGTTCAACGGCTCTGTTATCACTGCCACCCTCGCGTTGGCGATGCCTGGAAGGCTTATCTCGGTGTCCATGATTGGGTTGGCTTCGTCCAACGGCCTCCCAGATGTCATTCTTAGCTTGGTTGCCCAGGACTCCGCGTCAGAAACGGTGGGTATTATGTTGGTCTTGCACTCCCCAAAGTCCTGATGCATTATGAAGATAGGCGTCTTCCCCATTGGGGAGTTGATGGTTATGTCCTGAATCTTAGGGTCTGCGAGCAACACCTCTATCAACCCGAAGCCGACAGTGTACCTTATCAAGATGTCTGTGAGCAAGTCCAGGGTTTCCTCGCTTAGAGAGACGTTCCTGTACTTCATCAACTCCTCCAACAAGTCCCTCCCCACGTTCCTGAACACTTGGCGCACCCTTTCAGGGTCCACGAATTCCTCCCTGGAAGGCTTGTGCTCTGCCAAGATGTTCCTAGCCATATCTAGCAACTCGTACTCCTCCTCTGTCAGCTTGAACTCTGGAGGGGTGACGTGGTAGAGGTACTGCACGTCTTCCTCTAACTGGAATATCGTTACTTCCACGTCTCCCACGAGGTAGCTCTCCACGTCCAACGCGTTCTTCGGGTAAGCAGCCATCAACCTGGTGAACATGAAGTCGGGCTTGATCAACGGGGTGAATATCTTCCTGTACACCTCCCTGGAGCCTATCCTGTGTCCCGCGAGGTATGGCTTGGCAATGGTTACCAGCTTGGTGTTCTCAAGCTCTTCCAACAACCTTTCAAGTAGGGAGAGGTACCCCTTGTGAAGGCGTTGCTCCGCCCCAATGGTTCGCTCTAAGAGTATCTTCTCCCTTCTCTCCAACCTTTTCAGCTTGACGTAGCAGCCGAGGGGGTCTGACTTCAAGGTGTTGTACACGAGGCTTTGCAGCTCGGCGTACAACCTGTTAGCCCCCCTCTCAGAGCCTTGGCTTGCCAGCTCGGCGTATTGAAAAGCCTTCTTATCCCTCACAAGCTTCTTGTAAAGCATCGCTATCTCTGCCAGCATAGCTGTCTGGGCGTAGTCGTATTCAAACTCCCTCTTCTGCAAGAACACTACCTTGGTGGTGTCAGGGTTCTCTATTAGAAGCTCTACGACCCTGGACATCGCGAAGGGGTCGTCCTCAATGCTCGGCACTCTTGGAACGTCCTCGTACTTAATCCTTAGAACCCTTTCCTCTCCCTCTCTCACCACCTCGTACTGGCCAGGGGTTTTCCCGAAAAGCATTTCCAACCTCTTTTTTCGAAAGATTTATTACTTAAAACTTTTAAAGCAGTATATTTAAATGTTATCATGACAGCGGAGAAGGGCGAAGAGGGATTCTTCCCTGCGCAGGAGAAGAAGGGCAAGAAGAAAGAAGGTGTTGGAAGCGAGTTAGCCATGAAGGTAACCTCGCTTGGCTCCAGATTGAGGATGCTGGAGACTCAGTACGTTAACCTGAGGAGCAGGGCTCAAGTGATAGATCAAAACCTCTTGGAATTCGAGAGGAACGTGAGGAAGGAGCTCAAGGCGTTGTCAGAGCAACTATTAGAACTGACGAGGACCCTTCAAGGGTTGAAGGAGAAGGTTAACATCGTTAGCTCGGAGCTCAGCAACACAGTCAAGGAGCACGACTTTAGGGTGCTGGAGAAATACGTCGACCTCTGGAACCCTGGCTTGTTCGTGACTAAGGAGAAGCTCAGAGAAGCGATAGAGGAGGCGCTCAAACAGTCAAGGCAGGGGTGATTGCGAGGTTGATTACAAAAAGTTTAAATACTCACAGCTACACGTTTAGCTAGATGAACGCTCATCCTCAAGCGATACCGGTTCAACAGGTACGGCAGATGAGGGCGCAGGGGGTGAGTGATGACAGAATCGTGGAGGCCTTGCAAAGGCAAGGATACCTTTCGTCACAGATATTCGACGCTTTAACGCAGGCCGGGATGAGCCCTGCGACGGAGGAAAATCAGGTGAGCAACGAGTTCCCAGACATAAGCCAGAGTTTGCAATTCCCTCCCCAGCCACCGCCCCAAACAGCGCCTCCGCCTCTTCCGCCTCAGCAGCAACAAGCAACTCCTCAACAGGCAAGCAGCGCTGAAGGTTACGATGAGAGGAGCGCTGAAGAATTAATAGAGAGCATTATAGAGGAGAAGTGGAGCGAGATAGAGGAAGACGTTCAAAAAGTAGTTGATTGGAAGAAAGACACTGAGAAACGCATCAAGTCTTTAGAGCAGGAATTCGCTATGTTGAAGGAGCAGTTCGACAAGCTCCACCAAGCCGTTATTGGGAAGATAGGGGAGTACGACAAGAACATATTAAACGTGGGGGCTGAGATAAAAGCGATGGAGAAAGCGTTTTCCAAAATCATACCTGAATTCGCGGAGTCCGTGACTCAGCTCACAGAGCTGGTAGAAGACTTGAAGAAACACACCAGGAATCCTAAGAAGAAGCACTGATCAACTATTTCTTAACCCCTCTTAACCCCCTCCGCCCTTTCTCAATCGCTTCTTGTCATGAACACGATGGTGAAGGTTCCGAGGAGCAACAAGAATATCAAGCCAAGCATTTTAGGATGGGTAAATGTGTATATCAAGTTGTCAGCAAAGGTATTCCTCTTCACAGGCCTGTTATCCAACCCTCTCGGAACCTGCGAAGTGGAAGGTGCTTGCTGAGGAACCGGTTGCGCCCCGCTCTCAACAGGCTGCGCAGCCCCGCCTCGCACCTCTTCTCCTTTCTCCAAGAAGGGTTGGCCGAAAGCCCCTCCCAACGCGAACAACAATATAATGACCGCTACCACTATTATCCAAGTCTGGGCTGAGCCAGACGCCCATTTCTGAATGGTCTCAGCCTTGACGCCGAACACCATGAACAAGAAGATGATGAAGAACAACACCAACCCGAAGACAGTTAGCCAAGGTATAGCTATCT
>CAZTPT010000092.1:0-3496 GCA_964615705.1 uncultured Methanosarcinales archaeon | reverse complement strand
AGAGGCGGGCATACTCCCAGATGTTCAAGTCCAGTTGATAGACATGGGAGGTGACCGTTACAGGGTCATAGTTGAGGACAACGGCCCAGGCATAGTGAAGAGGAACATTCCCAAGGTCTTCGCAAAGCTGTTGTACGGGAGCAAGTTTCACAGGTTGAGGCAGAGCAGGGGGCAGCAAGGAATAGGGATAAGCGCCAGCGTGATGTACGCCCAGCTTACCACTGGAAGGCCGGCCAGGATACTCTCAAAGACAGGGCCGGACAAGAAGGCGCACTACTACGAGTTAAGGATAAACACTGCTAGGAACGAGCCTGAAATACTGGTGGAGGAAGCGAGGGATTGGCCTGGGAAGGACCACGGCGTCAGGGTGGAGTTAGACATGGAAGGTTCTTACTTCAAAGGACCGAGGTCAGTTGACGAATACTTGAAACAAACCTCCATAGTGAACCCCCACGTGACAATAATATACACCAATCCTAAGTCGGAGAACTTCGTGTTCCCAGCAGTGGCTGACTCCCTGCCAGCCCTGCCGAGGGAGATAAAGCCGCACCCGTACGGCGTGGAGCTTGGGGCGTTGCTCAAGATGCTCCACCGTTCCAGGGCAAAGTCCTTGTTCCAATTCTTGCAGGAAGAGTTCAGCAGGGTTGGGAGGAACACTGCGAAGGAGATTTGCGAGCACGCCTTGGTGGATCCTAAGAAGAAGCCACCCTCTGTCTCCAGGGAGGAGGCGGATCGCTTAATCAAGGGTATTAGAAAGACGAGAATTGCGAGCCCACCTACGGATTGCTTAAGCCCTATCGGTGAGGCACTCTTAGAGAAAGGGTTGAGGAAGGAGATAAACGCGGAGTTTTACTGCTCAGTTACCAGGCCTCCAAGCGTGTACAGGGGCAACCCATTCCAGATAGAGGTGGGAATCGCTTACGGAGGAGACCAGCCAGGTGACAAAACGGTTAGCCTTTTCAGGTACGCCAACAGGGTGCCCTTGCTCTACCAGCAAGGAGCCTGCGCGTTCACCAAAACGGTTAGCTCTGTTAATTGGAAGACTTACGGGTTGCAACAATCCAACGGGAACCTCCCAACAGGACCAGCCACCATAGTTGTTCACATGGCTTCGGTGTGGGTTCCATTCACCTCGGAGTCCAAGGAAGCTGTTGCTCACTACCCTGAAATCATTAACGAGGTAAAGCTGGCTTTGCAAGAAGCTGGTAGGAAGTTGCAAGCATACACGAGGAAGAAGAGACGGGTTAACGAGGAGTTGAAGAAGCGCTCCCTAATCCAAAAGTACATCCCCCACGTAGCCATCGGGTTGAAGCAACTCTTATCCCTCCCGGAATCGGAGGCGTTGAGCGTGGAGGAAAAGCTTAAAACTTTGCTGGAGAAGACCAGGGGAGCAGTCAAGCCTTTAGAGTTCAAACCAGAAGAAAACCCTGACTACGACGAGGAATTCGCGAGGATTGGCAGCGGAGAAGAAGCAGAAGAGTTTGACTGAGAAGAAGATGGGTTTGTTTGAAAGATTAAGGGAAGGCGGCAAGTACAAAGCGTTCATAGCGGGTTCTTGGAGGCTTGCCAAGTCTCTCAAAGAGGTGAGGAGCCCTCTGGACGGCTCGCTTATAGGGGAGACGAGCGCGTTGTCAAAGGAGGAAGTGGACGAGGCGTTCAACGCTGCCGAGAAAGCCTTTCAAGAATGGCGAGCCACCCCTCTAAACGAGAGGGTAACGGTTTTGACGAGAGCCGCGCGCATCTTGGAAGAACACAAGGATGAACTGGCAAGGGTTATGCACGTTGAAATAGCGAAGCCTTACAAGTCTTGCCTCTCCGAAGTTGAGAGGAGCGCTGACTTGTTAAGATTCACCGCTGCTCAAGCAGCGACGCTGGAAGGAGAGTTATACCTCGGAGACGCGTTCCCAAAGCAGCCCAGGAAGAAGCTGTGCATAACTTACCGAGAACCCTTAGGAGTTATACTAGCAATTAGTCCTTTCAACTACCCCGTGAACCTCAGCATTTCCAAGATAGCACCCGCCATAGCAGGTGGCAACGCCGTGGTGCTTAAACCCCCAAGCCAGGGGAGCATAAGCGCGTTGCACTTAGGCCCAGTGTTTGAGGAAGCAGGGCTTCCGCCAGGAGTGTTGAACATAGTCACGGGGAAAGGGTCGGAGATAGGGGACTACCTCGCAACCCACCCAGCCCCGAAGCTGATAACCTTCACTGGAAGCACCTCTGTCGGGAAGAGGATTGCCAGCATCGCAGGGATGAAGAAGTTGTTATTCGAGCTGGGTGGGAAAGACCCTGCCATAGTTTTAGAAGACGCTGACTTAAAGCTAGCGGCGAAGCACATAGTAACAGGGGCTTACTCTTACAACGGGCAGAGATGCACCGCTGTGAAGAGAGTTATAGCTTTGAAAAGAGTCGCTGACGAGTTAGCACGCTTGTTAAGGGAAGAAGTTGCCAAGCTAAGCGTTGGCAGAGGAAACGAGGAGGTAACGCCGCTGATAGACGAACCCTCCGCTGAAAGAGTGGAAGCGTTGATAAAAGAGGCGTTAGAGAAGGGAGCTGTGCTGCTACACCCAGACGAGCTTAGCAGGGAGGGTAACTTGTTAAAACCAGTCTTGTTAGACAAGGTAACCCCTGACATGAAGGTGGCTTGGGAGGAGCCCTTCGGCCCAGTTCTGCCCTTGCTCAGAACAGACTCCTTGGAGGAAGCGGTGGAACTAGCCAACGAGTCAGGATACGGGTTGCAAGCAGCAGTCTTCACCAAGGACTTGGAAGCAGCGTTCAAAGCAGCCCGCTTGTTAGAAGCAGGAACGGTTCAGATAAACGGGAAGACCGAGCGGGGCCCGGACAACTTCCCATTCCTAGGAGTGAAGGACTCAGGGATAGGCGTTCAAGGAGTTAAGAACTCCTTGCTAGAAATGACCAGGCCTAAAAACATAGTGTTAAACCTTGAAGGGTGGGGTTAATGGATGAAGAAGTAGTGGCGAGGATTGAAAACGTCGCGAGAAAGGTTTACTCAGAGATAAACTCTTTCAAACAGCCAAGCCTCAACATACCTGTTAGGAGCTTGTCAAACGTCCGCTACAACGCTGATAAGGGATTCTTCGAGTTGCTAGCAAAGGTTAAGAAGAGAACCCTCACAGCCAGCACTGTGAAGACCTTCGCGCAAACCCTTAGGTTGATGGCTGAAGCGAAGAGCATAGTCTTGACAGACGACATAATGACTAAGAGAGAGGCGTACTACGTTAGCAAGAACTGGGGGGACGCCAGGTTTAAGGAGCAACCAGAATCAGACGCGGTGATGGACGACATAGAAGCAATGCTCGGCTTCAACAGGGAGCGCCTCGGCTTCATACCAGAGGAGAAAGGCGGGGACGTCGTAGGAGCCTTGACAATAATAGACAAGGACTCCTCTGGCAGGGAGATAAGGATTGACTGCTCCAGGTTCGGGTCAGGGGCTTACTCAGTGCCTTCAAGCGTGGAGCACCTCGGGTTCGAAACCAAG
>CAZTPT010000091.1:0-3560 GCA_964615705.1 uncultured Methanosarcinales archaeon | reverse complement strand
CGGCGAAGAAGAACAGAACGCCGCAGCACCACAGGGTCATGATCCCGAAAGTATATTAATTCATCCTTGCCAAGCTTTGCAAGGCTTTCATCCCCGTACAACCCGGTTGTCTCGTTAAATCCCACCACTTCCAGCGAGGCGTTCCTTTCCTTGAACTGCCCCGGGTTGCCAGTGCCGGGCAAGCTTATTCCTACCAAGTCTTGCAAGGGTATGTTTATGTTCCCGAAATATATCTCCATAGAGGAAACGAAGACTACTAGGAAGGTTAGGAAGGTTATAACCATCACCTTCCTGAACAACGCCTTGCTGTCCAGCAAGTTGCCCGCGGAAGCCTTCTTCATGTTCTTAACCACGTCGTAGAACAATCCTAGGACGAGTATGTTCTTCTCGTCCTGGTTGTCGTAAGCAGTTCTCAACATCTCCTTAACGGCGGGGTTGGCGTCCTCGAACGACTTGAGGGTTAATCGGCGGCTCCAGTAGTAGAAGTCAGCGGCGAAGAAGAAAACCGCGCCTCCCAAGGCGTAGATGTAAGGAGTGTCCGTGACGGTGCATAGCAGGAATAACGAGAAGAAGAGTATGCAAGCGTTCAGGAAGCTATTAAGAAAAGCCACCTTTAATATCTCCACCTTTATCTCCCGGAACAATCTCTTAACGGTTTTCATCACGGCTGGCAGTTAGCCTCGCATTGGCCTAACTGGTCCTCCAAAGCGTTTATCCTGCCTTGCAAGTCTACTATTTGCTGGTTCAAGAAGCTTATCTGTTTCTCCAACTCACTCGTCCTCTTCAGTTCTAACTGGTACTTGTTCTGAGCCTGAGCCAAGGCCAGCTTTGTCTTCTTCAGCTCCTTGTCAGTAGCCATCAACTCGTTCTTGGTCTGCTCTAACTCGGCTGCTTTCTGCTCGTACAAGGTGTCGTATTTCCCTATGTCTTGCTCGGTGGTGTTCAAGTCCTCCACGCACTCGTTTAGCTTTTGCTCCTTAACGCTTAAAACGTTTTTGCAAGCGCTGAAGTTCCCAACCACGCTTTCATACTTCAAGTTAAGGTTCTTGAAAGACTCTTGGAAGTATATAGTCGTGCCCCCAAGCCCTATCACGAGGAAGCACATGAGGACTAGGAGGAACACGTTCACCCTCTTATACATGAATCCCTGACTCATTTTGCGCTTAACAGCTTGTTCTCAGCAACCCTCCTAAATGAAACCTCTGCTAGGAAGACCAGCAGCGCCGCTACCAGCAAGGGCAACAGCAAGACTTCCCTCTGCACCGCTGTCTTCTTGGAAACGCTTCTTACAAATCTTATTATTCCATCAACGTCTCCTGGTTTAAATAGCTTTCCTCCAGTGGCGGATACCACGCTTTCCAACTCGGGGTTGAACCCTAACGCTTGGAACTCCTTCCCGTAATTAACAGCGTACTTCCTGCCAAGCAAGGAGTGCACTCCTGTTTCCCCCTGCTTGAAGGAAGCGGTGTAGGTGTTCTCCCCCTCCTTGACGAAGGTTAAGCCTTCAGCCACTGGTATCTTGTCCGCGCGAACAGTGACCTCCACGAGTTCGTCCACTGAGGAGTCCGGTATGCTGACGAAGTAATCCTTCTTCCGCTCAGGGTCGCCTATCGCCCAGTTCACAGTCCTGCTTATTATCAAGGAGTTCTTCTCGTTCAACAATTCTCCAAGCGTGTCCCCTGTGAAAACAGTCCAAGCAGCCACTTTTCCAAGCCCGTACCTCCACACCGTTAAAGCAGGCTCGCCGGAGTCAGTGGTTACTAAGAGCTTCGCCGAACTCTTCGGCAATACCTGGTTGTAACCCTTCAACACAGCGTCAGGGTCCAAGTCTCGGGTTATGAAGTGCCCGGTGTCCACCACGAACAACGCGAACTCCTCGCCCTGCTTCTTCTTCTCAGGGTCGCCGAACAAGACTTTCAACTTGTTCTTATTGCTAGCGGAGACGTAGAAGCCGCCGCCCTGAGCAGCCGCTGCTTTCAAGAACTCGTCGTAAACGCTTCGCCCTATGCCAACCGTTATGAGGGTTATGCCTTGCCTCCTTAACTGGCTCGCGAGGCCGACGCTCTCCTCCTGGTCACCCTGCCAAGTCACCCCGTCGGTGAGTAGGATGACGTACCTGTTCCCTTTAGCGTTTGACAACAAGTTGTACGCCCCGAGGATTCCCTTGCTCACCAAGGTGTTGCCCCCCGGGGTTATCCTCTTTATCTTCTCAACCATGGAGTCCTTGTTGTTGTAAAGGTTGTCAATCCTCTCTACCAAGTACGGCTCGGTGTCGAAAGCCACTGCTCCGACCTTGTTGGTGAGGTCTAACTGGTTCAACACCTCCACTGCTTGCGCCTTGATGACGTCGGTGTATGCCAGCTCGCTGCACACCTCCTTCTTAGTCTTAGCAACGGTGTCTATTATGGTCCTGCACTTCCCCCCTCCTTTCGACCTGTCTATGGAAAGCACTATGGTGTTGTCGCTGAACCTACGCTCAGCGCTGCCAACCTTTACTGGGAGGAGTTGTTCAAAGACCGAGTTCTTATAACTGCCCCTGTCAAAGGAGTGGAACCCGCCGAAGACCACCAAGCCGTTCCCGTCTATGAGGAAGTCGGATAAAGCGTCGTAGTCCCGCAGCTTCTCCGCTGGAATGTCGTTTACGACGACTGCGTAGTACTTGTCAAGGTTGGACGGCAGCCTTGAAGCCTTGTCCACCTCGTACAACTTGTTAAGCACGAACTCTAACGGCGTAGTTTTCTCTGAGAGGTAGAGTATCCTGGGCTTCTCCACCACCGTGACCGTCTTGTAGAACGCGTTGTTCTCCGCGAAGAAGTCCTCCCCTTCAACTGACACTTCAGCTTTGAGGACGTGCTGGCCTGCTCCCTTGAATGTTTTCTGGAACACTACGTTGTCGCGGCTGCTGTCAACGTCTAAGACGAGTTCGTCGTCCAAGTAGAGTTTCAAGTGGTAGAAATCCACTCCTGCCTTGCTCACCCTCACCAAGAAAGAGGTGTTCAAGTCTGAAACCACCTTGCTAGGCCCAGCTATCAACACTCCCACGTCCTTCACAGCGGGTTTCAACTCCACCGCGCTTATGGTGGAGTTCGTGCTGGCTGCGAAGAGCGACACGTCCCCAAGGCCTGTCCCCTCGTTGTTGTAGCCGTCACTCACTAATAACACGTTGCTCCCCGGCTCCAGGCTTGCAAGCACGCCTTCCCCTATAGCGGACCTCTCCCCCCGCGCTATCCTCTTCAGAGTGACGGGTATCTCCTCCTTCAAACCTTTCAACAAGGTTGGCAGGAAGGAGGTGTCCATAACGCTCATGGAAGTGGAGTTGTCCACCAACACCACCAAGCGAGGGTCTCCCTTAACCTCTTTCAACGCTTCCCTGTACGGCTGAGCCATGGCTAACACTAGCAACACTATTATCAACGACCTGGACAACGCTATCCACTTCCTCCACTTCCTCCGCTGACTCTTGAACTGAGCGTCTTCTTCAAGCTTTACGAAGTCTTTCCTGAGCAGGAAGAACAAGCCTGCTAAGAGGAAAGGAATAGCTATCAACGCTTCCGGGTTGA